>JAJDOJ010000272.1 GCA_022340215.1 Gammaproteobacteria bacterium | reverse complement strand
GGAAGCCGGTTGCCCGTCGGGAACCGGGACGTGTTCGGTGACCCCCACCTATCAGCTCGCAGAAGGCGATGGCTGGTGGAACGTGAGGGCGGCCAACGATACCGTGAAAGCGCCGTTCAGCGAGTCGATGACGTTCACGGTTAGCGTGTCGGCACCGTAGCGATGGTCGATCATCATTACATGGATAATTTACAAGACGCTTCGATTTGGCGATCCGGTAACGGGCTATCCATCACTGATGATTGTGATCCTCTTTCTTGGCGGTATTCAACTGACGACGCTCGGGATCATTGGTGAATATCTCGGAAGGACCTTTAACGAAGCCAAGCGTCGTCCGCTCTACGTCATCGATACCTATCTGAGAAATGACAGACTAAAATAATGACATACCATCCTGCTTGTCTTTTCGTCCGTCCTCGGTGTTGCGACAACCGTTCCATGGTTCGACGATGCACCTGTTGTCGCGCCTGAATGACGGTCGAGCGAGCTAAAACGTACTTTTCGATGTTTTCCCGACCATTCCCTCATCGAACAAACCGACTACGACCTTGAGTCACTTGGAATCTGGCAAAGGATGTCTGGCGAGTCCCCAGGAATCTGACGGGCCGAGTGTGCTCGTGGTCTCTGAACTGAAGTATCAGTTCCTCTAGAATACCTTCCGTCGCTTTCACCTGGGCTCCCTGGCCGGACGATTCGGTCCAAGTCATTGCGACGCCTGACTTTTCAGTGGCTTTAGGCGAATACGGCGGTACCGCCAGTAAGATCGCTTCGGTTTAGGTCATAGCTTCCGGTTCCGTGCATATAATCAATACTCGATATCCGACCTTCACAGCTTGGTTTGGCGGAATAGCGAGTTGCCTCCCCGCTGCCGAACGGTGCGGCTTGCATCCCCTGCCTGTGGGGAACCGGAATCACAATCTTTTTTTGACTCGTGGAGTGCCTCGCCCCATGGACAAGCACGCAACCACTCACCCCGACAAGGGCCCCATTTTCATAGTGGGGATGAACGGTTCTGGCACGACCATGTTGCTGGACCACCTGAACAATCATTTCCGAATCTACGGATTCTGGCAGGAAACCCGCATCCTGCCGTACTACCTCAAGAATCGGGACAGGTTCGGTGATCTCGATGACGATGGTAATTTTCGCCGCCTCTGGGACGAGATGCGAAGCGCATACCCGTTCTGGAAGACAAACAGGAAGAGAAGTGTACCGTTACCGGACGACTGGGTCAGTGTCGAGCGAAGTCCGGCTGCCGTATTCGAAGCCCTTATCAGAAACTTCGCGGACAAATCTGGCAAGTCACGATGGTCAGAGAAATCGCCGATGTATGTTCTTCACATCGGAACAATTTCGCGGGAATTTCCGGATGCGCAGTTTATCCACATGATCAGGGATGGCAGGGATTGCGCGGCGTCGTTTCATCGCCGCTGGCGCTTTTCCCCCAAGCACACGATCCATAAATGGAAAGGTGTTGTTGAGGAAGGGCGGAGACAGGGAAGGGCCCTCGGCAACAGCAGGTATATCGAAGTGAAGTTCGAGGAATTGACAACCAACCCAGTGAGTGAACTGCACAAGATATGTGCCTTTCTGGGCGAGCAGTACGAGGAGTCGCTGCTGACTACCAGCCGGATGCAGCCTCGAATGCAGGGCAAGGAATCTGCGGTCATTGTGCCGAATCAGGGAAAGTACAGGACCTATTTCACCAAGAGACAGATCACGGCTCTTGAGCGAATTTCCGGCAAGACACTCTCGTCATTGGGGTATGACACGGAACTGGGTGAGTCAGACAAGGATCCTTCACACATAATGCTTGGTCTATGGGCAATCAGGAATGCGGCGTATCGAACGGTCGATGAATTTAGAGGCAAGGTGGTGGATAGAAAATCGAAGGGTTTCTCGGTACTTACCGGGCGCATCAAATCGGCGTTGCAGCAGATGGTAACCAACCGACGGTGAGTCGTCGCGAGTCTGGAGTCAACGAATGAATGAGAAGAAGAAAGTCCTGTACGTTACGTCATCACTGCCAGCGTTGACCTTGACCTTTATCTATCGCGAGATTTTTGGCTTGCGTCGGAAGGGTTTGGAGATTGAAACCGTCTCGATGAACCGACCGCCCCTGGAATCTGTCTCCGAGGAGGCGCATGGACTGCTCGAGACTACGCATTACCTCGATCAGGTTTCGCTGGTAAGGAAAATCGGGTCGATGATCGGTGTGATCTTTCGTCGCCCGAAGTCCTTCTTCCGTTGTGGAGGCATCTATTTCAGGGCCAGGCCAATGAAGAATGCACGGGACTATGTACGTCTGGCGTATCACCTGATGGAGGCATGTTATCTGTACGGAAAATACAGGAATCGCGGGATACAGCATTTGCACGCTCATTTCGTCAATGGACCGTCCTCCATCGCCATGTTCCTGTCCTTTCTTCTCGACGTCCCCTACTCGTTTACCATGCACGCGTCACTGATATGGCTTGATCCGGTCGCACTGTACAACAAACTTGATACGTGCAAGTTCTGCGCCTCGATATCCGAATACAACCGGGACTACGTGACTTCGGAGTACGGGACCCGTTTCTTCGAAAAAATAGAGATCGTACGTTGCGGAATCGATATGGAAAAGCTCGTCGCCATCGAGCGCCGCGAGACACCTGAGGCAAAGCCTTTCACGATTGTGGGAGTGGGACAACTCACGAAGAGAAAGGGGTTTCACGTCCTCATAAAGGCTTGCGGGATACTGAAGGACCGGGGGCTTGAGTTCCAATGCCTGATCGTTGGAGAAGGCACGCAGCGTACGGATCTGGAATCGTTGATTACCCGGCATCAACTCGAAGACATGGTGACACTGGAGGGCGCGCAACCGCAGGAAGAGATTCCCTCATACCTTCGGCAGGCCGATATCTTCGCGCTGCCGTGCGTGATCGCGGATGACGGCTGGCGAGACGGTATACCGGTCGCATTGATGGAGGCCATGGCCCATGAGATCCCCGTCGTCTCCACGAATATTCTTGGGCTGCCGGAACTAATCGACAGTGGCGAGAACGGTGTGCTGGTGGAATCGGGTGACGCGCTTGCGCTGGCCGATTCCATCGAGTCGCTGATGCATTCGGATGATCTACGTCATAACTTGGGAGAGAAGGGGGTCGAGAAGATCGAGTCCGACTTCAATGTCGAACGTTCCGTCGAAAAACTGGCGGTGCTGTTCTGATGCGGGAAAGAATCCGCAGTGCGATGCAACTCGGTGCACGCGGTCTTTTCAACCGCGCTGTCTGGCGTGGTGGATTGATCTTCAGGGGGGTCTGGTTTCGTACCCTGCGGTGGCGTTTAAGGAAACCGCCGATTCGGGAGGGGCACGAAATCGCCCTCGCGGAACCGAAACGGATTTTCCTCGCCTCCAGGGAGACCGTTATGGAGGTACTGAAAAGACAGAACTCGATCGCGGAGGGCGAACGTTTACGCATCTTGCGGATTGCCGGGGATACGCTGCAGCAAAAGGTCGATGTCCGGGGATACGGGGAAGTCCGAATAGATCTTTCGGATAAGAACTGGTACGCCTTTCACGGTGACGTAAACCTGATGGTGAACAGACACGATTTCCTTGTCTCACTGGTACAGGCCAGCCTTCTGACCGAAGACAGTCGTTACAGGGACTGCGTGATCAGTTTGTTCGATTACTGGATAAAAAATTTTAATATCAATGGGTTGGTGGATCATGACAAGCCGATCGATGCTGCGATCAGGGTTCTCAACTGGTTATGGGTGCTCAACTTTCGGGTCGCCATCGAAGAAATAGATCTTCATAAGCTCTTAACGGTAATTTACGAACAGATCGAATACATTAAGGCTTACCGCAGTGCCGGCGGCAATCATCTGGTACTCGAAGCGCTGGCAGTATACGTTGCGGGATCCCTGCTTGACGGGACGTCTTATGGCAGGACATGGAAGGGGTGGGGCGAGAAAACCCTCATCAGGGAAATGAAAAGGGAAGTCTTTTCGGACGGCGTCCATACGGAGCAATCGACCTTCTATCACCAGGTCGTTACCACGCATTTCCTGAAATTCTATCTCACGGCCAAACTCAGTGGAGATACGCTGCCGGCAGGATTTATCGAAAGGCTTCAGAAGATGCATGAGTACGTTCATCAGTCGATGAAGCCTGATCTGACCCACCCGATTCTGGGTGACGGTAATCTGTTGTCTACCGACGACCGGGAGCACTGGGAGTCGAAGTTGTTACTCTCGGCGAGGAGTCTGCTCTTCGATCTGCCACTGTATGAAGGGTTCCGGGATGCACTGAACGATTCGACAGTCTGGTTTCTGGGGCAACACAGGGAAGATGTTGAGACAACGGGTTCTGCGCCGGCTTCCTGTGTGTATCCGGCATCGGGTATCGCTGTTCTGAGGGACGAGGGATACTATCTCTGCTTCGACGCCGGTCTGTTCGGGGACCGGGAGTTCCCGCACCATGGCCATGCCGATGCGCTAGGTATCGATGTCTGTCTGGACGAGGAGAACCTGCTCGCCGACGCCGGCGGGTATGGGTATGTCGACGATACCTATCGGCGCTATTTCCGGGGTACCCGGGCTCACAACACCATATTGGTGGACGGAAGGGACCAGTCCCAGGTATTCGGGGTCTTCGGATACGGTGCGCTGGCGAACGTCAAATTGACCGATTGGGCAATTGGCCACGACCTGGACTATGTCGAGGGCGTACACGATGGTTACGCACCAATCGAGCACATGAGAAGAATTTATTTCCGCAAGAATCCAGTTAAATACTTTGTCGTTATTGACCTGATTTCCGGCGACGGATTACATGACCTGGAGATTTTGCTGCACTTTGCGGACAAGGTGCAATATGATCGAGCTAAGTCTGTTGCACGCTACCCGTCGGGTACCAATTGCAGTTGCGTGACGACGTATTCGCCAATGGATCTGGATGAGACGATCGTCAAGGGTGGGACCGATCCTTCTCCACAAGGCTGGCTATCTCTGCATACATCGGAGAAGCGACCGGCCGAGGTTCTTGTTTCGCAAACGCGGTCACGACTTCCTATGTACTGCGTAACTATACTCTTTCAGGAGCATGACGGCCTGTCATGTGAGTATTTGGGCGAGAAAGACCGCATCGTAATCGTCGGTTCCAGGGAAGGCGAAACCTTCTCTGACACCTACGATATCGGGGTTGAGCGCAAAAGTGTGCGACTCTCTCATGCGGAAAACTGAGTCATCGCGGAAATAGGAACAGCGGGGAAGCGAATTCTCCGTTGGGAATTCCCGCAACAGCTTGCAAGGAATGCAAAAAATGGCGCACGCGGAAAATGTGACCGAAAAGGTCTTTTTAACCTGGAATGCTTCTTGCACTAGGACTTCGACACTAGCGAGCCACTTCGGCGCCCAGCCGATACGGATCAGCTACCTGCAGGGGAAGAAACTCCCCCCCCTGCTGTTACTTCGTTACCTTATCTCCTTTACCAAGACGTTTCTGGTGCTGGCCAAACGTCGCCCCAAGGTCGTGTTCATGGAGAACCAGCCGCCATTTCTGATTATGGCGTGCTACCTGTACACAAGGCTCTTTGGTGGTGCCTACGTCATCGACTCCCACTCCGGCGCATTCAACAACAAGAAATGGGCCTGGGCAATGCCGCTCTACCGCTTCCTTGCCAAGCATGCCTATATGAACATCAATACCAACGAGCACCACAAGTCGCTTGTTGAGGGCTGGGGCGGGCGCTCGATTGTCATCAGCGACATTCCGGTCGATCACGCGACGAGTTACGAACGTATCGACGTCGATCCGCTTAGTGTGGTGGTGGTGTGCTCCTTTTCTTTCGATGAGCCACTGGAGGAGATCTGGCAGGCGGCCAGGCAATGCCCGGGCGTGACGTTCTATCTGACCGGCAATGATTCCAAGCTGTCACCTGAATTGAAGGGGACCCAGCCGGAGAATATCAAGACGGTCGGGTTCGTGCCCATTCAACAATATTTCGGGCTCCTGTCATCGGCGAAGGCCGTGATGGTACTGACTACCCGGGATCACACGATGCAGCGGGGGGCTTATGAGGCGCTGTCTCTGGATCAGCCCATCATCACCACGGATTGGCCTGTACTGCGCAAGAGTTTCGGTGGGGCAGCCGTTTATGTCAGGAACGACTCGGAGTCTATCGCGGAGGGTGTGCGGGAACTGCTGAGTCATCACCATGACTACAAGAGTGCGGCCAGGCGGCAGCGTGTGGTTCGACGGAAGAATTTCGAGGCAACCCGCCGCAAACTCATGGAAGAGTACATCGAAAGGCTGTCGTAATTGTCGTAATCGTATGTGCGGGCCCTTTGGGTCGACAGGCTAGTTTCGGGGCCATTTCTTTCTTGGTGTTCCGTCAGGCGAAATAACCCTGGAGAAGCCACCTACCAGGGGTATCGGCATCACGATATATCCAGAGCCGGCTTCCATGAGGGTTTGTGGCGACATGGTAGTCACGGCAGATGTCCCCTCCGTCCCACCAGCCGGTCTCGATTCTCTCCGGTTTGCCGGCAAAAGACAGTCGCCCGTCCAGCCAGGGTTTCCCGTGTCTGCATTTGAGAGGCAAGGCTCGGGGGAGGACCCAGATCGGCCTTTCGGGATGATTCTCCGTCATCACGCGGTCCTCCATGGTATTTTTTACTTCAGGTCGATGATCCCGGGGAGAGGCGGGGCGGCGAAGCGCCTCTGCGCCCAGCCGCGTGGCCAGTTGATCGACTACCTCAGCCCATTCATTTTCACGATTTTCCGGATCAGGGAAATTTTGACGTGCCGGAAAGAGACTGCGGTGTTCCGGGACCCAGGCCTGCGGTGTGCCGGCGGCAAGTGTCACGCTAGTAACCGGTTCAGATAGACGGATCGGTTTCAGGCGTTCGGCGAGTAGACGCAAAAACCGGGATGCATCCCGGGTGACGAGGCGTGTGCCGACGGCGACCGTGGTGGCCGGCCGGTGTTGATGGTGCAGGAAAAACCGGACAGACCGGGTGCCGGCATCCCGTATCCGGAGCCAGTTGCCCAGTTCGTCAAGGAGTGCTTCCATGACCGGCAGTAGGCGCCCTGTTTCCACGGTTCCCGTCGGCAGCTCGCGTGTCGACAGCAGTTTTTCGGGAGGTGTTGAGCTGCGCCGGGGCTCCGGCGTCAGTCCCATGAGTCGACTCATGTAGCTTGTCAACTCCGGTCCGAAGCGCAGGGCAAGGCCGTCTCTCGGCAGGCGCCACAGGTCACGCAGCGTGCGGACCCCGGCATGACCGAGCCTGGTGAGGGTGTCCTGTGGCAGGGGCAGGGCGGTGACCGGCAGTGGCCCCAGGGCCGAGCGTAGCGCTTCCAGGCGGTGGACTACCGTGTCACGTTCGTTTGTTGCCAGCAACAGGCTTGCGGCAGGGGCAGGGGTCACTGCGATACAGGACCGGTGACCCAGCCGGGAGAGGTCGTCTCGGATCCGAATCCGCAACGGATGGATGCCGCCGAACAGACGGAGGCTCCCGCTCACCTCGAGCAAAAGGCTGTCGGGGGGCTCCCGGCTGACGATGGGTGTGAACCGGTTTGCCAGGTTGGCGAGTTTCAGTAACCGTGAATGCTCGAGACCGATATCCCGATTTCGTATCTCCAGCGTGGGGTACAGGGCAAGCGCAGATGTCAGCGTCATGCCCGGGACGATGCCGCTGGCGGCCGCCGTAACCGAGGAACGATAGATGAGAGGTCGCCCTTTCTCATCCTGCACGACGGAAAGCGGGGATTCCTCGCCGCGTGACCGGGGCGACGAACCGGCGGGCCTGTCGGTATGCCGGAGTACCTCGACTGCGAGGTCTGGCAGATGGAGACACAGCCACAGGAGTCCGGGGGCGTGACACCCGGGAAGCCGGATCCGGTCGTCCCTCCCGACAGAGGGGGCGATGTTGACCGACGCGACTGCATGGGCTGTGGCGAGTTGTGACATCGCATGATTCAGCGGGGGAGTTCCACAACGGTGCGCCCGAGGGTGCCCCGCGCCTTGGCGATCCTGACCACGAGGGCACCATCCCGGGGACTCAGGCAAATCCGCAGGGCAGTGGGTGAATTGCCGGGATCCGTGGCGTGGAACAGAAAGCCCAGGCTGCCGCCTGCCTCGGCCGCGAGCTGCAGGCGTCGCGTCGCACGAAAATCCAGTTGCCGCGGCCAGGCCATCGCCATGCCACAACTCGCCGAGCGCAGAATTTTCTCCATGCACCAGGGAATGTCGCCCTCCGAACGGCAAGGTCCGACGATCAGGACGTGATGTGTGTTCACTCCGGCCTGCCGCAGCGTGGGGGCGTAGGGTATGAACGACGGGTCGATCCAGACGGCCTGGAGACCACTGCCGCAAAGCCGGGCCATGGCGGGGAGCAGGATGCCCAGTTCACCGATGCCTCGATGCGCAGTCACGATGTCCACCAGGGCGCCGGGTGGCCACCCGCCTCCGGGCAGGACGGCATCGAGCCCTTGAAATCCGGTCGGGATGCCTTTCCCGTCATGTCGGGGAATTCCCTGCCCGTGCCACAGGGTCGGGTGTTCCTTCAGGATCTCTTCCAGCTTCGTGTTCACGACGATTTCGGTGGCTCTTGCGATTGCCAAGCTGCGAGGTCGGGGCCAAGAACGCAATTGAAATATAATTAAAACAACATGTTAATGCCATTCTTGGCTGGCTTTCCCAGCGGGCCGATATACCTGTATATAGTTACAGTATAAATCCCGTTTCGCGGAAGACAAGTGCCGGTGTCGGACTTCGACCCGATGTGATGAGATCGGACAAAGGCTTGCCTTTTGCGCTCCGACATCGTATTGCAGCCGTGTATCCCGCCTCTCCAACCCCCCCGCCCCAGCAGGATTGGACGGAAGCGCAATCGAATCGACAGGAAAAGAACGATGCCAAATTCATTGCATCTCGTGTTGGTCCCGGCCATCCTTCTGGCCTGGGCGGGGGGAGTCGTGTTGGCTGTCAATGCCCCCCGCAAGGCAACGGAACCACAGGCCTCGAAGCGCCTGGTGTTGCATGATTTCGAGCGCGAGTCCCTGGTCGGCAACCTGGGGGGGATGGTCAAGAGTTGGATCAGGGGGGACGGTGAGGTCCGGTTGAGCCTGACACCGATGACGCAGACCGAGAATCCCGGTGGGAATCAGGCATTGCATTTCGGGTATGCGCTCGGGGAAGAGGGAGGAACTACCTCGACCGTGGGACTGCAACTCGATCTGAACGGTCTGGATGCCAGCGACTACGATCACCTGGAACTCCGGGTCCGGGGTGATGTGTCCGCCGGGTTCGCCGAGGCATTCAAGGTGCAGTTCCTGCGCCCAAGCAACCTGGCGCCCAAGATGAAGGAGAGCGGCAGCTATGTGATCACGGGCATCGACGGCGGGTGGCAGCGTATCCGGATCCCGTTGAATATCATGAACGGCATACGCGACTGGACACGGCTGAAGCATTTCGTCGTGGCATTGCAGTACCTGCGAACCAATCCCCTGAGTGGGGCCTACTTTATCGACGATATCGCACTGATAAGGACAGGGAATCCAGGGCCTTCGATCGACGACCCCGTCATCCCCGTGGCCAAGAAGGCCTGGGAGGCGGCGCGGGGTGGGGAAGCTGCCTCGAAACCGTTCGTCAGGGATCGATTGACGGAACTCCCATCACGGCGCCTGCTGAATGTGCGTGAGCTGCCCGACGATCCGCGGGAATTACTAATGCGTGTTGCCAGAGATACCTGGCGGGGTATCGACGGTATGACCGACCGCGAGAATGGCATGCCTGTCGACAATATCCTGTTGCCCTCCAAGGGCAGGATCGAGGAAGGGCTCAAAGTCGGGGACTACACCAACATCACCAATATCGGCATGTATCTGATGTCGGTCGTCGCCGCGAATGAACTCGGCTTTATCGATCGGAAAGGGGCGGTCGGGCGCATGGAGCGGGTATTGGGAACACTGGGTAAGCTGGAAACCCACGAGGGGTTCTTCTTCAACTATTACGACGCCATCTCCCTGGAGCGTACCAGCAACTTCATATCCTTTGTGGACTCGTCGTGGCTTACGGCGGGACTGATGGTGGTGCGAGCCGCGTTTCCGGAGCTGGGCGAACAGGCGACAAAGCTTATCCGGCAGGTTGACTACGGCAAGCTATACGACGAGGTCGAGCAGATGATGTCGCACGGATACTACGTCAATATCGACTACCCTTCTGAATATCACTACGGGATGCTTTACACAGAGTCGAGGGTCGGGAGTCTGATCGCGATCGGTAAGGGAGATGTCCCGGAGACACACTGGTTCCGGATGATGCGTTCGCTACCGAAGGAATTCGACTGGCAACGGCAGACACCGGTCGACTGGAAGACGCAGCGCATCGATGGGATCGAGGTCAAGGTAGGACACTACCGGTGGAAAGACATGGAGTATGTTCCTTCCTGGGGCGGCAGTATGTTCGAGGCCCTGATGCCCACGCTCGTCGTGAATGAGACCCGATACGCTCCGCGCAGCCTGGGGGAAAACGACCGGAGGCATGTGGATGTGCAGCTGCGGTATGCCACGGAAGTTTTGGATTACCCCGTCTGGGGGCTTTCACCGAGTTCTACCGTCCCAAACGATGGATACGGTGAATTCGGCGTTAAGGTCCTCGGGGCCAGGGGTTACGGGGGGGGGGCTGTGACGCCGCATGCAACGTTGCTTGCTCTGGAAGTCTCGCCGGATCGGGCTGTTGCGAATCTGAAGTCCTTGCTGAACAGATTCGATATCTATGGTGAGTTCGGCTTGTATGATGCAGTCGACCCGGAATCAGGCGAGGTTAGTTACAAGTACCTGGTCCTCGATCAGGCAATGTCTTTCATAGCACTGGCCAACTACCTGGCTGAGAATTCGATTCAGGACTACTTCGCTTCCGATCCCATTGCCGTTCGAGGTTTCGCCGTTCTGGGAGACGAAAGATTTTTTGATTGAGCCGGGTATCGATAATATTGGATTTTGGAGCCATTATGTTTTCGTCTTGCCGGGGAGGTCGGATACAACCAGTCAACGTATTAGAATCGATGGATATAATGCCTGCTAATTCACGCGGAATCCTTCTGCTGACACTGATAGTGGCCGCTCCAATTAGATTAGCCTTTTCCTTATCGTCTATCTATTGCAGAACTATCGTAGACCAGGGCAAGTCTGCGGTAGAAGATGGATTACGGGGCTGCCTTTCCGAGCTTCAAGTATCAGCCCACTGTTTCTCGCCTAAGAGAATCAGGATTATTCTAGAATGCCCGCTCAACAGAAGTAGTCCGAGATAGGTCAGGGAGAAAATCGCTGCACTTGCCAATAGTTTGACTATTTCAATCTCCCAAGGAAAATGCGTATATGTCAACGTTGAAATATATGCGCCTATCGCTGCCGAAACTAAATATGCAGTCAAGGTTTCCCAATCCTGGAGTTTCCGTATGGAAACATTAATTACCTTGGATACTCGCATGAATCTGATAATCTTCCCCAAAATGTTCCCGAAAAGTGCTCCGAGCGCAACGCCTTCGAGACCTAAAGTGAGCCCCCCAATGTAGCCCAGCATAATTGATACTGTCAGAGTGATGATGCTAATATTGATAACGAAGCGTTTTTGTTTGTATATCAGCAACAAATTAGACACATCAACTGCACTTAGTGCGGATCCAATCAAGAGTATTTTCATGATCGGAGCAGCATCCGAATAACTTTCTGTATACAACAACTCAATAACCGCATCTGCGGATACATAAAGGAAAAGAACAATAGGAAAAATTATAAAGCTGGCCACGAGATTGGCTCTGTTATTCAATTCTAACGATCTGCTTTCATCTCTTTTTAGGTCAGATTTGCTCATCTTTGGTACGATGACCTGCGTCATCGATCGTCTAAGAACACCAACAAGAGCTTGCACGTTGCTGGCTACAGAAAATATAGCTAACGCGCCGATAGGAAACATGAATACGACCATCCACTGCATGGCTTTGCTCTGCACTTGGCTGAGTATGGCAGACAGCCCGAAGGGTATAGAGAAGGACAACTGTTCACGAAATTTGGAGACATCCACTCTAAGGAAAGCAGTGCCATATACTCTGTAACAATAGTAGAATAAAACTATTGTCTTAAATAGCACAAATATCGTAAGCCCCAGATATATTGCCTCCAAACTAGCTGTGGCAGAAGCTATTGAGACTACAAGCACATTTCTTAATATAGACAACCATATAGTTGACGCAGCATGCCATCTATAGTTCTGGTTGGCACTGGGTAGATACATTAACAGCGAAGAGACTACCCATAGAAAAACAAATCCTGAAATCCAATAACCAAACGAATACTCTGTAGCCTGTTCGAAAAAATACGCGGGGTTCCAAGGCGCAACGATGATCGCCCAAATCAAGCCCGTTGCAGAAAGAAAAACAATCGTTTGGCTGGCATATAGAGGCTGGTCGGAAACAGACGATCGGGGAAGAAAGTACAATAATCCCCGAGGCATGCCCAAGGGGGCTAATAGCATAATGGAACCCGCTATCAGCCAAAATAGCCGGTATTCCCCAAACTGATCGACATTCAAGAGTCTGACGAGAAATATAGGCGTAATAACATTGATTAGTCTGTTGAATAATGACGCACCTCCCAACAGCAAAACCCCGATTCTGCCAGATGTATCCTTTTTCATTATATAATAAATATTTTAAAGAACTGGTTGTCGTATTTTTACCGATCAGGTTGAAGCGTTTCTGGAAATATGATGCGTTCGGATGTCGGTGCATCCATGCGCTTCGGTAGTCGAAGACTTCTCAAAGGCAGAATACAGAGAGTTGAACGAACCACCACGATGTCTAGTCCCTTTTAAGTTCAACACCGACTGGAGTTGAAACTCCTGATTGGCTATCTTTTTTCCAAACTGGTTCATATGACACTGTCTGATCATCAATACCATATCCAGAAAGTGCACCCGCAGCGCCATCAAAGTTATCAAGGTAAGGGCTTCCCGATGAGGCAATGACGTGTGGGATACAAATTCGTTCTGGATTGGTCAACAGTTTTCTTTTGAAGCAGAACTCCGAATTCCCGGCCGTCGATGCCGTGCTTTTCTCCATATTGTTCCCTTTATTTGCGCTTCCGTCATAAGTTGCGGTATTGAAGAAGGCGTTGTGCTTGACATGTGAATCGGAAGATATGTCTTTTGGCCTCCAGTTGCCGGAGTTGATAAAGATATTGTTTCGCATATCGACTTTTGAAGCCCCTCCTTCAAGATAACTGCCCGATGCTATGACTGCATTATTGTATGCCTCGATTTTGCTGCCATGTTGGAGTACCAGTGCGGCGCGTTTGTTTGTCTTATTTGCGACATCGTATAGCAGATTGCCAATAAAACTGATATTGTTAGGCCCCGACTTGGCGATATAGATCCCATTCTCAGAGTCCGTGATGATATTGTCTTCCACGAGAATGTAATCCGCATAGGTGTGGTGAATGGCAATTGCCGGTGCTGCGGGTGAGCCGTTCTGATCGCAGAGCCCTGTGTTCGGCTCCACTGCGCGAAAGCCCCAAATACGGTTATGAAGAAATTGAGCTATGTCCTCGCTGGATTTTACATGGGTTATTTTGATATCTATTGCGTTCTCTGCGCAGGAGTAAGGGCCTTTAGTGTTGAAATTACCTTTCCCGTCGGTATACATATCGCGGGTAATGTATATATCGTTATTTTCGACGATAATGCCGTCAAGACCGTGAGCCGGGGCTGTTTTCTTTGTGTTTGAATTGATCTGAATCCCATCCTCCGGACAGTTATATATCTCGTTGTTCACAATACGAGAACGAATAGTGGGTCCGTCCGAGTCGCGAATGGCAATATAAATGCAGGAATTTGCTTTGTTGTTTATCAGCTTGGGGTCGCGCAGTACGCTATTCTGTAAGGTGATGTCTTTCCCGCCTTCTGTAATACGAAAGAGTATGTCGTTGTTTTTCTCGAGGAGCAATCCATTAAAGATCAAATCATGGCTTTTCGACTTTACATCTATAAGTTTATTTCCCACCAACTTATTGTTGGGGTTTGTAACTGCCAATCTGTCGACAACCCAGTGTCCTGCACCGTTGAATAGTATTGCGGCAAGGGTGGCGCGCTCGTTAGATGACACTTCCCACGGCATCTTCTCGGTATCATTTTCTTTGGATAGTATAAGGTAACGATTTGACGTTGACGTACCGCTTTCCGTAATTGTTATCAGGCCGGCCCTGCTATAGTCACCGGGGCGAACGCAGAAGACACGAAATTTGGTATTGTTGATTTCCTTCCAGTCCGCGTCTGATTGGATGATTTTAACCTCGGAATTAGACGCGTTGCAATCCGGTAGCGAAATGACTTTCTCGTATTCTGCTTGGAAATCATCGTAGGTGGCAAAAGACGATGAAGCGGGGAATAGTAATATAAACACCAGACCAAGATGATATCTCATTGGCATGTCTACGCTGTGGAGTTTTAGTCGGCTGAGTTCAGATTCGGAAATATTCTTTTCTAATTCATTAGAGGAGAGAATTCTTATTGGCATTCATTAAAAATCGAAATATAATGGCCACAAGAAATTTGCAGAGTCACTTGTAAAACCATTTTTGCGAATTCATTAGGGCGCTAGTCCTAGGCTCAAGACCTAAAGTATAGGCAATATCTACGTTTTTGCGTAGCCACGTATGCAACTTTGTCGGTAGGGCGGTACCGTTGGATCCCTTACTCAAGCGGTGGTCGCGGTCATACGAGTGCTTTGAAGCAGCGCTTTGAACTCATGGAAATTCATGAAGCTTTCCTGCCAGTCAACCTAAATGTAACCCAGTTTTCTCAGATAGCTTTTCCCTAGCACCCTTAAAAATCTGTCATCAACGTCTGACAGGTGTTCTTTCCATCGCACTGCAGCGCCAGGGTCGATACCGGAACTGACGCTGATGGGATTGTGTTTGTCCCAATGGCGGCCAACGAGGCTTGAATTGACGAATACCTGTCTGAGCATATTAGGAGAATAGTCGACACCAGCAAAACTGCAGATCCCAGATAAGCTCGATTCCGGGTCTTTAACGAAATCCTCATACTTCAGGGAAAGGTAACGGTCCGAGTACCTTTCCCGGTACAGGCCATCGAGTTGCATCACACGAATCCAGTGTGCGGAAACGTTGGCCATCACGTAGTACTCGTGCAACCGTTTATTCTTCCGAACCAATTGATGGCGACGGGTTATCTTTTCACCCTTCTGTTCCATTTTCTTTTTCTGTTGGGATACATACACCGCCCTGAGATCCCTGATGATGTGTACGAACCTGGCTTCTGGGAACCACGAGAGTAACGTCGGCACGTGGAACACGTGACCTGGTGTCTTTTCTCCCCGAATACGCTTGTCGCCCGCATAGAGGTTCATCAATAGATCGAATACGGCGCTATCCGATTGATTCGCCATCTGGAGCCCCGATACCAGTTTCTCCCTTTCGACGGAGTCCTTTCGGTTCTCCCAGAAACCATCGCTTCGAGCGTAGATTAGGTCGGCGACCGCCAATGCCGTATCGTGATCCGCCAGATTTCCTTTCCGTCTGATCCGATCGCGCAATCCACTTTGGGAGGAACGCGTTGTCTTTGCAAATTCGGAAGACAGGGGCTGCGATACACCCTGGGCCGAGTAGTATTCGTACAGGCAGCGAATGGAGGAAACCCCGCCCAGGAAATGTGTCTCACCCGTGATCGCCAGTTCTTCAGATGCATTGAGCGTGTTCCTCAGCAGGCTGGTGCCGGATCTGCTCGTGCCGACTATGAATATATGTGAGGTGTCTGACATCAAATCGTTTCCGAGTAAAGTGCGGTGTCTCGTTCGGTTATTGGCCTATAGGGTCACAATATCGGCGTGCTGCCGGGAATGACACTTGCCCGGGTCGTTGTAAAGGCCAATTCTTAAGAACCGGCGGGCAAGCGATTCGCCCTGGTCCTTTGTTGTTGCCACGGCAGATTCCGATCGCCGACCTCGTTTTCACGTTAGTATGTGCTGGGTAGCTCCTCAGGCATTCTCGGCTGGCGATGAATAGCCCAGTTCGTTCAACAGTGAACTCAAGATCTCGTCAAGCATTGCGTTTATCCGTGAACCATCCGGTGCCCTCGTTCGGTTGCTGCGTCCACTGCTCATTGTCGCATCGATATACCCGTGTGCTCTTCGTGAATACTTCAGGTTCAGTGCGGTAAAAAGCTTGCCGATCTCCCGGTGCGGATCTTCGATAAATTCCTCGTATCGAAACTCGAAGTAGCGCCCCTCGGCCAATCTCGACGCGTCGGACTGGATGGATCGTACGATCGTGACCCATTGGATCGCAGCCAGCACTTCCGGGTCCCGGTCTGACTCCTCCCAGGCCTTCAACAGATCTTCAGGGAGTCCATTGTTCCACCAGGGGTGCTCAAAACCTCCACCTTCCTTCCAGAAACCGACCTTCATCAGGGATCTCACAACATCTCGCCCGTTGCGGATTACGTGAACAAACCTTGCCTGGGGGAAAATGCTGCTCAGGTACTGAATCCTTCCGGGGCCGGTGACCTTGTTGGCCATGCAAGGCTTGCCCTGATACGCCGAGGTTCTTGCAAATAGATCGGCAATGACCGCCGCGGTTTCCGGGGATGCGTCGACGCCGAGAAGATAGTCGCGCAGGAAGTCCGCATCGCAATACCGGCTCCAGAAGTCGTAGGCCTCTTCCGGACGGGGTAGAAACCGATTGCCGGGAATCAAACGGCCGTGCTGTTTCTTCTGACCTCTCAGGTCGAAGAACCGGTTATCGAAGATCCGACATAGAAGGTTCAGCGAGGGCCAGCTCGGAAAGCTATTCGAATAGTTCGACAACCAGCCCACGGATTCGTGTGATCCGAACACCTCGAATATAATGGTCGTCCCACTTCTTGGGGCTCCCACGAAGAATACTGGAGCGCAATCGGTCATTACGGCGCGACGCGTCTTGCGGATGCCTGTTCAATCAGGCGGGACAGTTTTCCGCCGATTGTTACCCAGTCGAAACGCGCCTTGACCATTTCACGCGCCTGCGCCCCGAGTGTCTCGCGAAGACCCGGGTCATCCATCAGTCTCACGGTCGCCTCGGCAAACGCCTTCGGGTCGTCGGCGACAAGACAGTGGACATTGTTCTCGGCCCCGATCGCTTCGATTCCGAGCGAAGTCGTCACAACGGGCTTGCTCATCATCATTGCCTCGAGAACCTTGTTTTTCAGACCACTGCCGATCATCATGGGGTTAATTACAACAGGGATGTTCGCGATGAAACCGGCCAGGTCTTCGACGAAACCCGGGAAATGGATATCTTCATATCGCCCGGCGTAGTAGAGCATGTCCGCACTGGGATTGCGGCCGATGAAGTAGCATCGTGTGCCCTTCGATTTCAAGTGCGGCAGATAGACCTTTTGAATGAAATGCGTGATCGCCACGACATTGGGTTTGAAGGCAAGGTCACCCCAGAATACGACCGCGTTGGATTCCGTTTCGGTCGGCGGGCTATCGTCGGGGGACAGATCCTCGACCCCGTTTGGCAGCAGATGAATCTTTTCACTGCCCGCGTTGAGACCCTTCAGCGCTTCAAGGTCGACAGGGGAGATGGTTGTGACGAGATCGTAGGTGCCGGACAGGCGGGCTTCCTGGCGCATGATGCGTCGCAACTGCAACCATGACTTCAAGTACCGCAGATTCCGTTTGCCGTTGAGTACCGGTGCAAGTTCGCGCTGAAGCGTCAGCGTGTTGCAATCGAAATCGTCGACGATTCGGGTGATTCCCATCAGTGGCTTAACGTATTCCGACATGTGCAGGGCGACCGCGATCACGACGTCGATCTCGGATTCTCTGGCGAACTGCTCGAGCTTCCGGATGGTGTGCCTGTAGTGTTCCGGCCTGCCGAGCCGGTTGAGCTCGGACTCAGAACGTCTGAAATGACGTAGAGCGGAACTGAATCCGGACGGCGGTTCTAGCATGAGGATTCCCCTGTAGATACCCTTCGACTCGAGTTCCGCCAGCGCGGCAGTGTCCTGCCCGCCGAACGTTGCCAGAAAGCATTCGTGCTCCCTGGCGAGTACCCGACTCAGATGGAATACTCTCAGCGCCCCGCCGTGCGACAAGGGGTAGGGAAGTACCTTGGTCAGAAAGAGTACCCTGGACATTAGGATGGTGTTCCGCGCATTTCTGCAGCTTGCCGATCGTCGAGTACAGCGGCTCCCCGCCGTCTGGTCACCAGGGTTGGGCAGCGGCACGAACCCGCAATGCCCCAGCTGTACGATCTGTCGTCTCGGCCCGGACACATGCGCCGATCCGGTGATGCCTGGTGTGTTCGGGATCCGGATCAAAAGCATTATAGAATGTAGTAGAAGGGAAATAAGTGAAGTCGATCGGGATTTCAACCGACCCGATCCGTCACGTTGCTTCGGGACGGATCCGCGGCGCGAGCGCCTGCTCGGGAAATCCGGTGCCTGATCAGTCGTTATAATCGATCCCGCAACAGACTATAGTTCAGGAACCGCATGCCTTTGCCGTCCAAACCTCTCACCGTCACCGACCTGCAGAAGATGAAATCCAGGGCGGAAAGGATTGCCTGTCTGACCGCCTATGACGCGGGATTCGCGCGCGTACTGGACGAAGCGGGCATCGATATCGTGCTGGTCGGAGACTCGCTCGGCATGGTGGTGCAGGGACACGACACCACGATTCCCGTCACCATGGCAGATATGCTCTATCACACCCGGTGCGCGGCGCGTGGCGTGAGTCGCGCCATGCTGATGGCGGACATGCCGTTCCTGAGCTATACCGATCCGGAGGTGGCCCTGTCCAGCGCCGGGAAACTGCTCCAGGAGGGCGGGGCGAGCATCGTAAAGCTGGAGGGAAACTCACGTCAGGCCGACGTTGTCTCGCGCCTGAGCCGGGAGGGGATCCCCGTGTGCGCCCACCTAGGATTGATGCCACAGTTCGTACACAAACTGGGCGGTTACCGAATGCAGGGGAAGGACCAGGCGAGCGCTGACGCCATGCGCAAGGATGCGGCGCTCCTGGCCGAGGCCGGGGCTGACCTGCTGCTGCTGGAATGTGTGCCGGCGTCATTGGCGGAGACGATTACGCGCGAAGTGACATTGCCGGTCATCGGCATCGGCGCCGGGCCCGGGTGCGACGGGCAGATTCTCGTTCTGCACGATATTCTCGGTATCACACCGGGACGAACCCCGGGGTTCGCGAAGAATTTTCTCGCCGGGAGACGGGGGATCCCCGAGGCGGTGCAGGCGTATGTGCAAGCGGTACGCGACGGCAGCTTCCCGTCCGCCTCGTAAAGACGCCCGCCGAATCGTGCCGGAATGCGTAAGGTAGGCGAGATCGTGGTATTGAGAGAGATCGTACGGTCTTGGCATGGCTCGGGCGGGAGCGTCGCGCTGGTGCCGACAATGGGTAACCTGCACGACGGCCACCTGTCACTGGTGAATCGCGCGAAGGCGCTGGCATCGAGGGTCGTAGTCAGCGTCTTCGTCAATCCGATCCAGTTCGACCGCCAGGACGATCTTGCCGCATACCCGCGCACGCTGGATCACGATGCATGCCTGCTGCGCGAGTTGGGCGTCGACCTGCTGTTCGCACCGACGGAATCCGAGATCTATCCTTCGGGCACGAATGAAGTCGCCTTCGTCGAGGTGCCGTCATTGTCCGGGATACTCTGCGGGGCCGACAGACCCGGACACTTTCGTGGCGTGACGACTGTTGTCAGCAAGCTGTTCAACATGGTGCAGCCGGATCTTGCCGTGTTCGGCGAGAAGGACTACCAGCAGCTCGCGATCATTCGCCGGCTTGTCCGTGAACTGGATTTTCCCATTCGGATCATCGGGGTGCCGACATCTCGGGAGGAAGATGGTCTGGCGATGAGTTCGAGAAACGGCTACCTTACCGCGGAAGAACGCGGTCGCGCCCCGGGTCTTTATCGGATGCTGAGACGGGTCTCGGACGCGCTCGGGTCCGGGGCGCGGGACCTCGAGGACCTGGAACGTTCGGGGAGGGATGAGTTGCGCGAGTCGGGATTCGATCCGGACTACGTGAGCATCCGGCGACAGGACGATCTGGGTCCGCCTTCACCGGGCGACACGCGCCTTGTCGTCCTTGCCGCGGCGCGTCTCGGAGCGGCCCGTCTGATCGATAATTTGATCGTCGGCGTTGAACGGCCGCCGCCGTTGTAACATAATCGGACATTCCGCAATGCAGCACAAAGCAGGAAGTACCGCGTGATTTTGACGCTACTCAAGGCGAAGCTACACCAGGCGCGAGTGACATTGTCCGAACTCGAATACGAGGGTTCGTGCGCGATCGACGGCGCATTGCTCGATGCATCGGGAATTCGAGAGTACGAGCAGATACAGATTTACAACCTCGCTAACGGTGAACGGTTCACGACCTATGCGATCCGGGCGCAGGACAACAGCGGCGTGATCTCGGTCAACGGCGCCGCGGCACATCTCGCCGGTCCGGGTGATCGGATCATCATCTGTTCCTATGCCCAGATGGAAGAGGAAAAAGCCCGCGCTTTCAGGCCGAAACTCGTCTATCTGGACGAATCGAACCGGATCAAGCGGGCCGGGAACTCCATTCCCATTCAGGCGGCATAATCGTAAGACCTGTATTCCGACGGCCCAGCGATCGCGCCGGGTTTCACAGGCCAGTTCACCGCCTGCGACCAGCCCCTTTCCTCGTTCGGCAACGGGTTCCCCGGAAAATGGTCGGGGTTTGCTCGCGAACAGCAATCAGCCCGTGTTGCGCATTCCAGTCGCAATGGCGTTGATACTGCGCAGAAGGGGATCCAGGTAGGGATTCGCCCCGTCGTCCGCGGTTTCCTCGAATTCCCGGTGTCGGCCCAGCAGGGTGATCTGGATATGGTTGAGCGGTTCAAGGTAAGGGTTCCGCCGGCTCAATGAGAGCCTCAATGTTGGATTGTCCTCCAGCAGCGCCGAAGTCTGGCAAATGTCCAGAATCTGGGATACTGTGCGCTGGTACTCCTGGTTGACCTTGTCGAAGATCGCCCGGGCGGCGTCCGCGTGTCGCGAAAGGCCGGCGTATCCCCGAGCGATTTCCATGTCCGCCTTGCTCAAGGACATCTGTGAGTTGTCCAGCAGGGAATTGAAGAACGGCCAGGTCTGGTACATCTCCCGGAAACGGTCGATGACCGTCGGGTCTTCCTGGCGCATGGTCTCCAGCGCCGTGCCGATGCCATACCAGGCCGGCAGTGTGTGACGGGACTGCGCCCAACCGAAGACCCAGGGAATCGCGCGCAGCGAGTTCTTGGAGCGGTCCTGTTTCTGTCGATGCGAGGGACGGGACCCGATATTCATTTGCGCGATCTCCCGCGCTGGTGTCACCTCGTAGAAATAGTCCATGAACCCGCTCGTCGCGTCGGTGAGGTTCCGGTAGGCAGCCTCTCCCAGCTTTGCCAGGCGATCGACAAGCGGGTCGAACGCGTGGCTGTGACCGTGCTGCCCTTCCAGCAGGTGGCAACTGGCCTTCAGGACACCGGTTGCTCCCATGGAAAGTTCGTACTTAGCGGTTCCGACCGTTCCATAGCGGTAGGACAGCACCTCGCCCTGCTCGGTCACCTTCATCTGACCGTTCACGGTGCCGTGGGGCTGGGCCAGGATCGATTCGTGCGCAGGGCCGCCTCCGCGCCCGACCGTCCCCCCGCGGCCGTGAAACAGCCGGCATTCCACGCCATGCTCCTTGGTGATCCGGATAATGTTGCGTTGAGCCCGGTAGAGGCTCCACGCGGATGCCAGGATGCCGCCGTCCTTGGTCGAGTCCGAGTAGCCGAGCATGACCTCCTGGCGGTTCCCGGAGGCTCGCAGCAACTCGACGTAGGTGGCGTTGCCCAGCAGGTCTTCCAGGACCTCCTCGACCCGGGTGAGGTCGTCGATCGTCTCGAACAGCGGCGAGATCCGAATCGCGCAATGCCACCCGCCATCGGTGTTTCTGCCTGCCAGCCCGGCCAGCCCAGCGAGCAGCATGACCTCCAGGACGTGACTGGCGTGGTGGGTCATCGAAATGACGTACTCTCCGAAGGCGCGTTCACTGATCTCCACGCGCATCTCCGCCATCACCTGAAAGACCTCCATCACTTCCAGGGTCGGGGGTGTCATGTCGTCGGGATCTGCGTCTAGAGGTGTCGGGGAGTCAAGCAACGAGGCCAGAAGGGAGAGTCTCGACGCCTCCGGCAGCGCGAGGTAGTCCTTTTCGGTGCCGGATGTCTGGAGGACTTCGGCGACCGCCTCTGTGTGCCGCGACGATTCCTGGCGAAGGTCCAGCCGCGCGAGGTAGAAACCGAAGGTCTCGGCGAGTCGAATCAGGTCTCTGAGCGAGCCCGCCGCGAGGTTGGCGTCGCCATGAGCCCTGAGCGACTCGCGAATCTGGTAGAGATCGTCCAGGAACTCGTCCTCGGACGGATAGGCATGACTGCGCGGCCCGCCCAGATCGCCGCGCAGGCACTGGTCGACATGCTCCAGGTTCCTGCCGAGACGGTAGGCCATGGTCGTCAGCTTACGACGGTAGGGCTCCCTTTCGTAACCGGAGTAGCCGCCATGGAAGGCAGCCTTGGCGATCTGGCGCTCCTCGGTGGAGCGGGGCACGAACTCTCCGGAGAGATCCCTGATGTTGGAGGACTGGGTCAGGATATCCACGAGCGCGGTGGTCCGGTCGATGTACTCGCGCAGGATCTCACGTGACTGCAGCCGCAGCGCCGTGCGCGTAACGTCCGCCGTGACGTAGGGGTTTCCGTCCCGATCGCCACCGATCCAGGAGCCGAAGCCGAGAAAACTGGGGACCTTGATCGCACGGGTGCCGCCCTCGTCGGCATAGTTCTTCATGATGGCACGTTCCAGGTTTCGATAGGTTTCCGGAACGGCGTAGAACAGGACGTTGCGGAAGTAGTACAGGCCGTTCTTGACTTCGTCCGCGACCGACGGCTTGTTCGGCCGCATCTCGTCGGTCTTCCACAGGATCTGGATCTGGGCCTGCAGTCGAGAATGAATCTCTTCGCGCCGAAAGGCGCTGTGTTGGGAGTTGTCGAGTTCTTCCCCGGTGAGATAGATACGTCGCAAGCTTTCCAAAATGGTGCGGCGCTTGGCCTCCGTCGGGTGCGCGGTAATCACGGGGATGTATCGCGTACGGTTCAGCAGTTTTTGGAGTTGCGCGGTACTGACCCCCCGTTCGCGGAATTCCGCCAGGGTATCGTCGAACGATCCTCGCCAGAGGCGTTTCCCCGAGCGGATCTGAATCTGTCGCTGCCAGTTCTGGAAGTTTTCCTCCGCGATGTTTGTCAGCGAAAAATAGACGGAAAAGGCCCGGACCACCTGCTGCAATGTCGGGAGGTCGAGTCGGTTCACGGCACCGTCAAGCTTTTCCCGACGGGTCGGGTTCTCGCGCTGCCGCAGGTTGACATAGCCCTTACGGAACCTTTCGACGATGGTGTAGATGCGGTTATCGGCGTGTTCGCGCAGGACGTTGCCCAGCAACGTACCGTAGAGCTTGACGCGCGAACGGAGCTTCCGGTCCTTGGAAGGCTGATAGGATCGCAATCGTGTCTGGTTCATGGGGTCGCCGGTAGGGGGCCTGTATCGATGGAACGGCGGATTATAGCGATCTGTGGGGGTGGATCGCGCAGAAGCGTCAGCGCCCGGCGCTTTCCGGTCGGAAGCCGTGGCGTGCCAGGGCCCATCGAACGTGTTCCCTGACCAGGGGCGAGGGATGGAATTCGCGGCTGCGAAGGGCCCTGACGACTTCTGGCGCCGTTGGTTCGTTGCCCAGCGCGACGGCGATGTTGCGCAGCCAGCATTCGTGCCCGATCCGTCGGATGGCGGAGCCCTCGGTCCTGCGCAGAAACTCTGCTTCGTCCCACGCGAACAGCCGGGTGAGCGCGGGGGCATCGAGCCCGTTGCGCACCGCGAAATCGGGTAGCGGGCTGGTTCCGGCGAAACGGTTCCAGGGACACACGAGCTGGCAATCGTCGCAGCCGTAGATGCGGTTGCCGATTGCCCCGCGGAGATCCTCGGCGATGGGGCCGCGTAGCTCGATCGTCAGGTAGGAGATGCAGCGGCGTGCGTCGAGCCGGTAGGGTGCGGTGATGGCCCGGGTTGGACAGACGTCGATGCACGCGCGGCAGGTGCCGCAATGGTCGGACCCTGGTTGATCGGCGGGCAGCGGCAGGTCCGTGTAGAGTTCGCCGAGGAAGAACCAGGATCCGGACTCGCGCGTTAAAAGGTTGGTGTGCTTGCCGATCCAGCCGAGACCCGCCTGCTGTGCGAGCGCCTTTTCGAGCACCGGAGCGCTGTCGGTAAATGCCCGGTAGCCGAACGGTCCGACGAACTCCTCGATACGCCGCGCCAGCTTCTGCAGGCGATGGCGCAGGACCTTGTGGTAGTCGCGTCCCAGCGCGTAGCGCGAGACGTATCCGAGCCCCGGTGTGTCAAGCACCGCCATCGGGTCTCGGACCTGCGGAGGCAGGTAGTCCAGACGTACCGAGATGACGCTGGTGGTGCCGGGAACCAGTGCCGAGGGGCGGCTGCGACGCGTTCCGTGGCGTTCCATGTATGCCATCTCGCCGTGCCGCCCGTCGGCCAGCCAGTTGAGTAAATGCGTTTCGTGCTGAGACAGATCGACGCCGGAAATCCCGATCCCGGTGAATCCCAGTTCGTCGGCCCATGTCCTGATGCGCCGCTTCAACGCGGCGGTGTCAAGGTCGACCGTGGACGCCTTGTGTATTTCAGAAGGACCGGCCAATGCTCGCCAACAGGCCCCAGCGCGGGGAGACCTGGGTCCCGTTCAGGTCGGTGTGGACCGGATAGTCGAAAGACAGCGTCGCATCCCCTCCGAGCCCGGGGGAGGCCCGGAAACCGGGAGACAGGGCGACGACCAGTCCCCCGCTGTTGCGTCCGGGTTGACCCGGATGAACTGCCGGCCATCGATCGCACTCGACATCTGTTGTGGTGGGTCCTCGAGACTCGACAGGCCTTTTTTCATGATCCTGCCGTCCTCCGCATAGACAACCGTTCTGGGTAGCAGGCCATCGATCTCCTGCATCGCGGCGTCGTATTTGCCCTGGTGGATCATCATTTCGCCGCGCGTAAGGAGGTGTAGGCGCGGGTCGGGAATGTTCATAGGGTCTCGTCCCTTGATGTATTGTGCAAGCGAGGGTCGTGCGCCGTTGACGCCGGCAGGTTTTCGTCCCTATCTTGCGAATCTTAGGCGATTTCTGTCAAATGACATACCATCCTGCTTGTCCTTTCGTCCGTCCTCTGTGTTGCGACAACCGTTCCATAGTTCGACTATGCGCCTGATGTCGCGCCTTGATGACGAACGATCCCGGCGCGGCGCTGTCCCTGCTTTGCTTGGGCACCGGTCTTGGGCTTCCTGCCCAAGCCGTTCACTGC
>JAJDOJ010000271.1 GCA_022340215.1 Gammaproteobacteria bacterium | reverse complement strand
TGTTTGGCACCTCGATGTCGGCTCATCACATCCTGGGGCTGAAGCAGGTCCCAAGGGTATGGCTGTTCGCCATTTAAAGTGGTACGCGAGCTGGGTTTAGAACGTCGTGAGACAGTTCGGTCCCTATCTACCGTGGGCGTTCGAGACTTGAGGGAAGCTGCTCCTAGTACGAGAGGACCGGAGTGGACGCACCTCTGGTGTTCCGGTTGTCACGCCAGTGGCACTGCCGGGTAGCTACGTGCGGACGGGATAACCGCTGAAAGCATCTAAGCGGGAAGCCCCTCCCAAGATTAGGTCTCGCTGGACACTCGATGTCCCTAAAGGGCCCTCGAAGACTACGAGGTTGATAGGCTGGGTGTGGAAGCGCGGTAACGCGTGGAGCTAACCAGTACTAATTGCCCGTGAGGCTTGACCATATAACACCCAAGCATTTTGGGTGGTTGTTGAATCAGTGAAGACGACATGCTTGATGGATGCCTTTCATAGATTAGCGTCTGTCCGCGTTTGATAGCGTGGATAGGCATTACCGGTTTGTCTGGCGGCAATAGCGAGTGTGAACCACCCGAATCCATTCCGAACTCGGAAGTGAAACCACTCAGCGCCGATGATAGTGAGGGGCTTCCCCTTGCGAAAGTAGGTCACTGCCAGGCATTTCATTGGATAACCCCTGTCGGGCTGAACCCGGCAGGGGTTTTTATTGCGCGCAGGAGTTTGAAAGGCGGTCAGTAGCAGGAAGTGGCGCGGGTCTACCCCTGATGGGCTTTTTCGATCTTTGCCCAGGTATCCCGAAGTGTTACTGTCCTATTGAATACCAGATTTTCGGTGTGCCCATCGACGGCGTCCAGACAGAAATAGCCCTGGCGCTCAAATTGAAACCTGTCATCGAGGCTTACTGTTCCCAGTGCAGGTTCTACCTTACAACCCTGAAGTACAGTCAGCGAAGCCGGATTCAGATGGGAAATGAAGTCATTGCTCGAACCGGGATTCGGAACCGTAAACAAGCGATCATATAGACGAACTTCGGCATTCAGACATTGCGATCCATCCACCCAGTGAATCGTCCCTTTGACTTTCCTGTTGTCAGGTGAGGACCCGCCGCGTGTCTGGAGGTCGTAAGAGCAGACAAGTTCGACAACATCACCGTCTTCATTCTTGATAACCTTCTTGCAGGTTATGAAGTAAGCGTACCTCAGCCTGACTTCCCTCCCTGGTGCCAGCCGGAAGAACTTCTTCGGGGGATCTTCCATGAAGTCATCACGTTCTATGTAAATGACTCTCGAGAACGGGACTTTGCGCGTACCCATTTCAGGGCGGGCGGGATGGTTAGCCGCATCTAGTTCTTCGACATGTTTGTCCGGGTAATTTTCAATAGTGACACGCAGCGGTCTAAGGACTGCCATTGCACGTGGGGCGTGTTCGTTAAGATTCTCACGTATCGCGTTCTCCAGGACTCCTATCGAGATGCATGTATCCTTTTTTGTGATTCCAATACGGTCGCTGAATTCCCTGATTGCTGGGGGAGTGTAGCCACGTCGTCTCAACCCTGAAATCGTCGGCATGCGGGGATCGTCCCACCCACTGACGTGTTCTTGCTGAACGAGCTGTTGGAGTTTCCTTTTGCTCATCACCGTGTATTCGAGTTCGAGTCGTGCAAACTCAATCTGTTGCGGATGGCAGTTGGTTTCGACTTCAACCAGTACCCAGTCGTAGAGTGGACGATGGTCCTCGAATTCCAGGGTACAAAGAGAATGCGTGATTTTCTCGAAGGCATCAGAAAGTGGATGGACGAAGTCGTACATCGGATAGATGCACCAGTCGTCCCCGGTCAGATGATGGTGCGCGTGTTTGATACGGTATAAGACTGGATCGCGCATATTGAGGTTCGGTGACGCCATATCGATTGTAGCGCGCAGAACGTGTTCGCCGTCGCTAAAATCGCCTGCACGCATTCGCTGAAAGAGATCAAGATTGTCGTCGATGGACCTGTTTCGGTAAGGACTGTCTTTCCCCGGTTCCTTCAAGGTGCCGCGAAGTGTGCGCATCTCTTCTGCGTTAAGACTGTCGACATAGGCTTTTCCCTTTTTGATTAGCGACAAAGCGCATTCATACAGTTGCTCGAAGTACTCAGAAGCATGGTGTAGTTCATCCCAATCGTATCCCAACCAATGAACATCCCGCATAATGGATTCAACGTATTCGAGCTCTTCTTTTTCCGGGTTGCTGTCGTCGAATCTCAGATTGCATTTACCGTGGAAGTCCTTGGATATCCCGAAGTTCAAGCAGATCGATTTCGCATGACCGATATGTAGATGGCCATTCGGTTCTGGTGGGAAACGCGTATATACCCGCCCATTGTTCCTTCCCTCACGCAAGTCCTTCTCGATTATTGATCGAATGAAGTTCACAGGTTGGTCTTTTTCACTCATGATCGCATTCAAAGGGTCAGGCATAGCTTGCAGATCTCAGAAGCCGGTTTGACAATAAACAAGATCTCCGGTCACGACAGGTATCCGAGGAGCCTCCGTAGCAGCCGGTCATCGCATTTCCGATGTTTCGGTACCCACACCTCGATGTGTGGTCTGACTGGAGTATTACCGAACTGGTTGTTGACGACAGCTTGTGGTTGCTTGATCAGTCCAGTCCAGACGTCCCTGCCAGAGAATTGCTGCCTTTGCAAATGGGCTCCCTTGGCTGCCCGAAGAGTCCCTAGTAGAGCCCCGCAGCACTGTACTGTTGATAGTATCCCATTACACGCTTGACGTACTCGATGGTTTCCTCGTAGGGAGGGATGCCGCTATACTTCTTAACGGCCTCCGGGCCGGCGTTGTAGGCGGCAAGCGCAATGCGAAGGTCGTTTTCAAACTCGGAGAGCATCTGGCTGAAATATCGTATGCCTCCCTGAATATTCTCCTCGGCGTCAAAAATGTTCTCTACACCCATCTTCATCGCAGTCTGTGGCATCAACTGCATCAGCCCTTTTGCCCCGACGCGGGATACCGCATACCGGTCGTAGCAGGATTCGGCCCGGATGATGGCCTTCACAAGGTTGGGGTCGATCTGGAATTTTCTCGAATAGCGTTCGATGGTTCCGGCATGCTTCTGTTCACGCCTTAACAATGACTGCGAGGTTGACGAGCAGACCACAGAACCGGATTCTCGCGAATCGCGCGGCTTGCCGACAGTGGCCAGGAGGGAGAACTTGTCATCCTTCAGCTTCGTGCTCGAATACCAAAGGGTACCGTCCTTCTCGCGATAGATATAGTAATTCGAACCCGCGGTCGCATACGGGGCGCAAACGATCATCAAGATCAGGGTCGTGACCGCGGTCAGGTTGACTGGGAGTCGCATTTCGTTTTCTATTGATGCGGCAATACCCCGTATTCTAGACCGGATTCCCCGGTGTGCATATTCACCCAGACGGTCGAATACGACCGGTTGTCTCCTCGATTCTCATGACTGACCATGCAAGACTGATCGTTGAGCTCTCGGACGGGCGTCCTCGCACTCTTGCCGGCCTGAGCGAGGACCTGGGGACACACCCGGAGGGGATCCTCGCCGCGTTTCGGGAACTCTCGAATAGCGGGATATTGGTAGTCCGCTTGGACGCCAATAAATACTGTCTTGCGCATGCGATCGAACCTCTCGATTCCGGACTGATTCGCGGAAGTCTGCCCGAGCAAGTCCGCCGTAAGGTTGTGGACCTGGACGTGCAGCAGCGAGTCGACTCCACGAATGCCAGATTGATGCGGTTGAGTTCACACGACGTCGGTGGGGTTCGGATTTGCCTGGCGGAGATGCAGACGGGTGGTCGTGGCAGGAGGGGTAGGGAGTGGCTCTCGCCGTATGCCGGTGGTGTGTACCTTTCGGTGCGGCAGCACGTTGTCCCGGGCCAGCGACACCTTGGTGCCCTGAGTCCATTGCTCGCCCTGAACCTGGCCGACGCTCTCAGAGGGCTCGGGGCAAGGGGCATCGGCGTCAAATGGCCCAACGACCTGGTCCGGTCAGGGAAAAAGCTGGGCGGTATTCTGATCGAGACCAGGATTTATGCCGACCAGAGTGTGACAGTAGTATGCGGGGTGGGAGTGAACTACCGGTTTCCCCCGGAATGGTCGACCAGGAGCGATCGGCCGATCGTCGATTTGCAAGAAATCATGCCCCGGAACCTGGTATCGCGCAATCGTGTAGCCGCAGTCATCATTGCCACTGTCGTCGATACGGTCTGCGGGATGGCTGCGCACGGGGTGCAGGATCTTCCAGTCCGATGGCGGGTTCGCGACGATATGGTAGGTAAGGTCGTCGAACTACGTGAGGGCAACGGGAAGACCGTGCGCGGTTGTTCCGCCGGGATTGATTGTTCAGGTCGCATCGTACTGCATACGGAACGTGGTCAGGAGTCCTTCGCACTTGGTGATGTGAGTCTGCGGGAGGCAATGTGATCGCGCTGCTCGATCTGGGGAACAGCCGCTTCAAGCTGGCGCCGTTTGACCGGGGGCAACTCGGAAATGTGAGTGTCATGCAGTACGGCACCGATCCGGTGGACTCGGTAGTCAGGGCGTTGTGGAGGATTTGCCCGAAACGGGTCTACATGGCGTCGGTACGTGGTGCAGGTTTCAATCACGATCTCAGCAGGATTTTGAGGATGAACCCGGGTATCGTTGTGAAATTCGTCCAGACACCCGAATCTGGATTTGGTGTCCGGATTGCATACCGGAATCCATCGCATCTGGGCGTGGACAGATTTCTTTCCATGGTTGCGGTCAGGAGAGCGTTGGGGACTGCGGCCATCGTGCTGGATTGTGGTACCGCAGTGACGGTCGACGCCCTGGATGTCGAAGGAAGGCATCTGGGAGGTTTGATATTTCCGGGACTACAGTTGATGAGATCGAGCCTCAATGCCGGCGCTGCGGAGATCAGTGTATCCGGGCGGGAAGATGTCCGCGATCTGTTTGCCAGCGACACAATAGACGGGGTTCTCTCAGGAACGACCCGGGCCATGCTCGCATCGCTCGAGAAGATCAGCAGCGATATGCGAGAGCGCATGCGACCGCCGATCAGCACTGTGATTGATGGCGGAGATGCGGACTATCTCGCCCCGAACCTCTCCGGGTCATTCGTTCGAATGCGTCATCTCGTACTCAGAGGCCTTGCGGTTCTGGTGGCGGGGGAATGATGCGCGCGCTTTTTTTCATGCTTCTCGCCGCCAACCTGGTTTACCTGGTCTGGGTACTGGCAAACCCGCTGGAACCTCCGACAAGTCCGGCCCCGCCAATTCCCTCGTCGGCCGAACGGCTGATACTTTGGAGTGAATCCGGCGATGGCGCAGGCGGCACGGCGGCGCAGACAATGGACGGCGGCCATGCCGTCAACGAACCCGTTGGGGAGGGCGTTGCTGAACGCGAGGCGGCATCGGGGACGTCACCACCCAGGTGCTATAGCATTGGGCCGTTCGCTGCGGAAGAAACTGCGCGGCAGGCGGCCGAAGCGCTCACGGGCGTGGATCCGGATGTGGAGGTCAGGGAGGCCAGGCAGAGAAGGCCAACCGGTTACTGGGTCTACCTCACCGGCTTCGACGGTCCAGGACAAGCCCGGGAGGCCGTTGACGAGCTGAAGGCCGGGGGGGTCAGAGACTACTATATCGAGACGGTGGGGGAGTACAGGAAAACGATTTCGCTCGGGCTCTACAACTATCGCAGTCGGGCCGCCAGGAGGGCTGACGACATCCGCAAACTGGGATTCGATCCTCAGATCCGTCCCAACCTGAGAAACGTCATCGAATATTGGATCGATTACGGGGCTGGCGAGGATGTGGAGATGTCGCCGGCGCGGTGGCGCGATTTGGTGCAGGCACCGGATTCAGTGGAGCAACTGGAACGGGACTGCCACTGAGGATTCTGGGATTCCCCGTGTTCGGTCCCGGATCGACTGGCTCAGGTGAAGTCGTGCAGGGGTTCGGATCGGTGAAGCCCGGTACCGGCGGGCACCTGATTGCGGACTGCCCGGCGTCAACATGCGCTGGCAATGGGATTCAGGCGATTGCCGGAAAATGGCATACCGGATCGCGCCGGGTGAGCTGCGAAGCAGTGAACGGCTTGGGCAGGAAGCCCAAGACCGGTGCCCAAGCAAAGCAGGGACAGCGCCGCGCCGGGATCGTTCGTCATCCAGGCGCGA
>JAJDOJ010000270.1 GCA_022340215.1 Gammaproteobacteria bacterium | reverse complement strand
ATGCTTTGCGCGCCGTCCTCGGCTTTTTGGTAGTCTTGCTCATGGAAAGGGTGACTCCTCAGATTGATAAATTCAGCTCTTAACTTACTGAGGAGTTTACCTTTTCCTTTTCGCTGTGTCCCGCGCTTACAAGATTTAGGTGCACAAATCAACCACTTTTTATCTCACAACTTCCCAGCATATCCATAGACAAACAGTGGTATTTGGGGAGACATTCGGGGGTATCTGAACAGAATCCCCTTAGAGATGCCCCCGAACAGAGGTTGAGATCCCCCCATGAAGTTGACCGCATTGTCGGGAAAGGAAGCCAGGTCCGGCACCAGACAACGCAAGCTCTCGGATGGCGAAGGCATGTATCTTTTGATCACCCCTACAAAGGGCAGAAATATTTCCGATTGAAGTACTGGCACCTCGGTAAGGACCACATACTTTCGTATCGCTTATTTCACTATATCCCCGCACCAAGCTGACTCGATGTTGTCTCGATAAACAGCGTTTGTGTAGGATAAGCGAACTCTATGCCTTCCCTTTCGAAAAGTTCATGAATGCGTAGGTTGATGGCCTCCTGAATATCCATATATAGCGTGTAATCCGGACTTGGGACGTAATAAACAGTCTCGAAGGTTAAAGCGAAGTCCCCATAGCCTTTAAAGTGCGATCGATCGAAACGGACCTTATCAAGTTCATCGATGGCCTCGCGAATCAGACCTGGGATGAGTCTAAGCTTGCCGCGATGCGTTTGATAGGTAACTCCAATATTGAAAACGACTCGACGTTCGTACATGCGGCCATAGTTGCGGATTCTGCTGCCTAACAAGTCCGCGTTAGAGAAAACTAGCTGCTCTCCGGATAGACTGCGTAGTCGCGTAGTCTTTAGACCGACATGCTCGACACTGCCCAATAAATCATCGACTATAAGAAAGTCTCCAACCGCAAAGGGCTTATCAAGAACGATTGACAATGACGCAAAAAGGTCGCCAAGGATGTTCTGGACCGCGAGCGCTACCGCCACCCCACCAATACCAAGGCCCGCGACCAACGCGGTGACGTCAACACCAAGGTTCTCCAGCATGAGAAGTGCGACTACCGACCAAAGTACAAGTCGCCCGACGAAAGCTGCGGCAGTTACCGTGGCCACGCTCGCTGGGTCTTTCTCCTTGCGATGGACAAGATCGCGCTTCAACCAGAATACAATAAAGTTGTTCAGCCAGATTCCTGTCTGCACGACGAGAGCTATGGCTGCTGCGGTGAATAGGCCTCGCCGTAGCGTATCCGGAATGGCTAGCATGAGCGACCCGATGAACAGAGCAACGACGATTAAGAACAGGAAGTGAGTCCGCGCAAGAAGCTCAACCAACGAGTCGTCCCAATAAGCTGCTGTACGTGAGGCTAGGCGGGATAGGCGCGTCATAGCCACTCTTCTGAAGGCGTAGAAAAGCACCAACACTCCAGAAGTCGCGGCAAATGCGGCAAGCCAGTTTGCAAGCGGGTTGCCGAGCAGATTGAAAGTTAGCAAATCTTCCATAGTCGCGTTCAGTGCCATCTCAATTATCGTTTGAAGCCATCATACCCATGTCCCCGATTGCGCGATACCATAGTTAGAGGCCACTACCCGCCGGACACTGCCGACGGATCGCGTTGATGGGCTACTCCCTTCAGCAAGGTGTGATTTCGCGGTTTTTCTGTTCTCTCAGAGCTGCGTAACGAAGTGATCCCGGTCCGGTCAAGGAAACTCTCAATTATAGAGGTCTTGCGTTGATTGGGCGCAGCAGTCCGGTATCCGATTTCGTACGGACGGTTAGGGTTTACCCTGAAAACGTCGACAACGTGTAGTCATTGCTTGTCGGTGCTTTACCCACCGAAATCGAGGTAAATCGCGAGAGCGCTCGACATAGGTTGGTAGATAAGCACAGCTTGTGGAAGTGGATGTTGAGACTATTGCGGGCTGTCCCTACCCCTCGCCCTACGGGTGAGCCTGCAGCCGTTCAAAATCGCTCTCGGCGATTTTGTCAAGGCGCTACCGTATCGTTGGGTAGAGATGACCGCGCCGGTGCGAAGACGCATAGCAGATGAGTCTAGACTACGTATGCGCGGTCGTCGAAGCTCCCTGTGAGGTGCGCGACTAGACCGCCATGACCATCTCTTCCCATTGAGCGAAATGTGTCAGCCGATCCCATGACTAACTAATCCGAGGTGTGAAGCATGAAACAAATTCTGGCATTCGTCGATGATGTCTATGAGGACTTGGAACTCTGGTACCCGAAGATCAGGCTGGAAGAAGAAGGCTGGGATGTGGCGGTCGCCGGGCCGGAGGCGGGCAGGACCTATCATGGTAAGCACGGCTACCCATGTAAGGCCGATCTCACTATCGGTGACACGGACTCAGGGGCTTTCGATGCGCTCTTAATACCCGGCGGCTTTGCGCCTGACAAATTGCGGCGGAAATCAAAGGTGCTTTCACTGACTCGTGAGTTCAACGAACAGGAAAAGCCCATCGCCTTTATCTGCCACGCGGGCTGGATCTGTATCTCAGCGGACATACTCCGTGGCAAGAAGACCACCAGCACGGTGGGGATCCGGGACGACATGCGCAACGCCGGCGCGGAATGGATCGACGAGCCTTTGGTCATCGACGGTCACCTTATCAGCTCCCGAACCCCAAAGGACCTGCCCGTGTTCGCCAGGGCATTGGTTGAGAAGTTGAAGGGAGGATAGCGGCTACCCGACAATGCCCGTGATGCGGGAGAGTTGAGTGATGGCAAGGCCGGTTACGAAGAGAATGATCGCGACTCCAATGATGTTGCCAAGCCAGCGGTTTAGGTACGTGCCCAGGATGTCCCTCCGATTCATGACAACGAGCATGAATACAGCGACGACGTGCAACAGCAGGCCATTTGCGGCCTGCGCGAGGACGATGGCAGTCGCAGGGCGCGTGTCGAGTACAGCGAACAGCGTGCCGATGTGAATGATCGCCGCCCACACGGACTGGAAACACCGATCGCGAAGGCCTCGCCGCCATCCAAGGATACCGGCCATGGTATAGGCGGCAGCCAGCGGTGCCGTCACCGTGGTGCCAATGACCGCGATGATTGTCAGCAGGGAGTCCGCCGGAATGGATGGCTACAACAGGCCCCGAAACAGGGCCCGGATATCGGGTTTGACGATCATCATGGTGAGCAAGAAAACGGCGCTCATCACGGCCACCAGGATGATGAGGGTCCGCAAGATTTGGGAGCGCCAAAGTACCAGCCCGCCGGATATCCCGATACGTGTCATCGTTTCCCTCGAGGGTTCACGATGGAACAGAAATACTCTCTGTATGGTCAATTAACCCGGCCTGTCCAACTTGTGCCGAAGACGTGTACCGGTCGTCGTCGTACCGCAGGGTCGGCAGGTTCTGTCGTGCGCATCGCCATATTCCGGTCCCTTCGCAAAATCACGGACCAAACAGCGGCTCCACCCTGACACGCAGCTGCTGGTCGGGGAAAAACCATTGCGGGCAGGCAATCCTCTGCATGGCTATACAGCGAGGGAATTCATCCTGTCAGGACAGACCGACGCGGATTCTGGATCAAGTGAAGGAGTCGTTGTGTAACATGGGTCCTTCTGTAAAGGCTGGTTTTTCCTACTTCGCATCCGTCTTCGGCAGATGAATCGTCCGGTGTCAGTCGGATAGCTGCCACTCAATGCCTTGGTCCCAACGGCGGGTTTGGGCTGTTTCGGCGTTTTGGCGCCTTTTAATAGTAGCGCTGGCTAAGCTTCTGGATTCGGCTGGAGTCAGCCAGTAATTGCCATTTAGCGGGTACTTATGAATTATTCATATGGGATATCCACTTGACGCAAGTTCCCTCTACTATCTCGACGAATACACGTTTCGGTTTAACGGTCGTACTTCTGGCTCCCGAGGGCTCCTTTTTTACCGCCTAATGCAGCAGGCTGTGGTGACGAATCCAGTTTCCTACCGCCAGATTGTCAGTAATCGTGACCACAATATGTAGTGCTGGCTTGTGTTAAATGGATAGCCCGCTTATTCATTAATACAAGCTGCTCGATGGCGGTTAATAGAGCATGTCGCAATGACGAAACGTCCGTTGATCTTGATCACTGCGTTCCTGACCCTCCCTCGTCGCCAGGGGGGGGCGTGTTGACGAGGATCTACATGGCAGAGTCCGGCTAGCGCAGCATGCCCGGTCGGTCTGTTCAGTTGAGGAGATCCTTTGCGGGCTTTGTCGGCGTGCGCAGCGAGCGCAGGAAGGCGATCACCTTGGCTTGGTTCTGGACGGAGAGCGCCGCGAAGGCGTTGCGCGCCGGCAGCGCCTCGCCACCGTGCAGCAGGATCGCCTCGGTCAGCGTTGTTGCCCGCCCATCGTGTAGATAGGGGGCAGTGTCGGCCACGCCCCAAAGCCGAGCCGTTGTAAACTCCCAGTTACGCTGTGCATCAACCTGAGCGAAGCTCTCTGACAGTTCCGCTCCCATGTCGTGGCGCTTCAGATCGGCGAACAGGGGAACGTAGATCCCTCCCGTGCCGTTGGATCGGAAACTCACCGGCGGCCGGGTCAGATCCACTGTCGCGTAGATCCCGGTAGTGTGATCGAGCGGGTCCGAGGGGAAACGTAACGGCAGCGTCTGACCCTGGGTCTGTATCACAGGCACGTGGCAGGAGGCGCAGCCGATCTGTATAAAGCGTTGGAAGCCGCTCGCCCCGCTCGCGATCGCCTTCTCGGCTTCGGGCCTCTCGAGCGTCACCTCGAAGGTGTTTAGCGCCGAGAGGTCACCGGGGCGGATCTCGTCGACCACGCCGTCGGCGTCGGCATCGAAGCCGGTGCCGACCACCTCGGAAGGCTGCATCCCAAAGTGGAACTGCATCGCCTCGGTGTCGAAGTCACGCACTGTGGCGAACTCGCCCTTGCGCCCGAACGGTTTGACCACGAGGTCCGCATCGACCCCTTCGATCCCGGAGAAATCGAGATTGCCGTTGGCATCCGCGACAATTTTGCCGAAATCTACGCCGTGCGTCGTCAGCGGAATGACTACCCCCGGGTGGGCCAACGCCTGATTAAGCAGCTCTTGCAGCTCCTCGGTCATCTCGAGACCCAGAAGCTCAACGCCGCCGCTGCCGAAGATGAACGGTGGGTTAGCGAAGCGTCCGTTGAAACCGGCGTTCTTGTCTAAATCCAGGTCCGCGGGGTCCATCGCCGTCGGCTTAATGATGGCATTGGTCACGGAACCGCCCACGCCGCCGATTCCCAAGCGGGGCGGGACCGTCGCCGCGCTGAGCAGCGAGTGACACTCCAGGCAGGTCTGACCGTCGAGGCCGTTGACACGCAGCAGCGTGCCGTTTCCCTGCAAGGTCGGCCGACCTCCTGAGTCACCGTCACCGTATCCGTCGATCTTGTTGAACGGTGTGGTGAAGACTCGAAGCCCTGCGAGGCGGATTTCCCGCAGAGTCAACTCGCCATTGACGATCTGCCCCTGTGTGACCCGGCCCTGAAAATTCGGCTCCTCGCCCTGGGCGGTTTGAACGCTGGCACCGACTATGACGAATAGGATTAGAAGACAGGCCGCTTGTGCTAGGCGCACCGCCTGTTTGCAGTCATACATGTTGTTTCTCCTCGAAAACAGCGTTTGTGTCTCCGTGAAACGAGAGGGCAGCATTACCATTGTCGAGTAGCCCAAGCAGGTGTCGCGCCAACAAGGGGGGATCGAATCAAACTTCTACAACTGATTGATTTAATTTAGGAATAATTTATTCTTGTTTGCTGCGAAACAATCCGTGCGGTCGCAGCCCTGTTTCAAGGTTGGGGGGGCGAGCAACATCTTGGTTGAAAGGGTTCGCTGGTAGCAAACACACTCCGCAAAGCTCAATGATCTGGCCATATAAGCCACAGCTGAATGGCGGAAACGGGTCGTTTCCTGTCTGTCATACTTCCGCAGTATTAAGAAAGGCCTAAACGTCCGAGCTGGGTCGATCTCGACCGTCCGATATCCGATAAGTAGCTGTCAGCTCAATTCTGAGGTCCTTTCCCCTCAAGCTGCACCCGGTATCCTGCCATCTGTATGTGCCAGTCGCCGCAACCTGGGTGTTCTTGTGGGCCTCCAGGGCCTTCCTGGCGGCATCGCGGATCGAAGTCGGTGATGCATCACCCGCGGCGACCAGCTCGGCAAACTCCTTCCAGCGAGAGAACCCGGCATCCAGGTCGCGGCATCGATCTCCCGCTTGATCAGGGCGCTCAGGCGCTCTACCGTCTCGAGCGGGATACGTTTGGCGGCTGGATATGAACGATGGGAATGCAACAGCTCACTTTCCACCTTTTCGTTGGAATCCATGGACAGAATCATTTTCCCGGCAGGGCGATTAATGCGTCCGGCGCGTTGGATGAGAGTGCGGCGAAGGGTTGCTGCGCAATCAACTCCTAAGGCAAATCGAACCTGAACTCGCTCCTTCGCATGGCGCGCGATGGTATTAGGATCCGGATGAAGCATGACTGGTCGCAACCGGGCCTGAAAGCGGCCGGAAGTCAACCGGAAAACCTGCAAGGGCCCAATCTCGTGCTTGCGGGCGTGGCGGGATTCGATACACTGTCGCCTCTCCTGCCGGGGTGGCGGAACTGGTAGACGCGCCAGACTCAAAATCTGGTAATGGAAACATTGTGCGGGTTCGATTCCCGCCCCCGGTACCAATCGACAAGTGCAGACCTACACTGTGAAAGCCCCTCGAATTCATAAGCTTGCAGTAGCGACGGCACCCTTCTCTTTCGTCCTCGAGGGTCTTTGGTAACGATCTCATCCTCCAATTGCGCAAGCGCGGCATCGACAAAGTGATCCTCGCCGGCATATCGGCCAACCTGTGCGTCGAGGCCCACCTGCGTGAATTTCTAGAGCAGGGTTTCGAAGTCGCAGTCGCGAAGGACGCGACGGCGGCAGCCAAGGTCGAGGAAGGCGATGGCTACGAGGCCGCGATGACCAACTTCCGTTTCATGGCGCATGCGGTATGGACGACCGACGAGGTGGTCGACACCATCCAGCATACGCAGAAAGCGGCACAGGCCGATACGCTGTCCTGATCGATCAGGCCGCGCCATACGGGGGCGGCCTGTTTCTTTCGTTACGACAAGCCCGCGAAATAGCCGATCATTTCCAGTCGCGCGTCCTGGTCAGGAAGCCGGCCGAGACAGGCACCCATGTTTTCCCGCATGTGATCGACGCGCGACGTTGCCGGAATCGCACAGGTGACCGCGGGATGCGAGACGATGAACTTGAGAAAAAACTGCGCCCAGTTCCCGCAATCGATTTCCACTGCCCAGGTCGGTAACGGCTTCCCGCGCATCTGGTCGAACAGCGCGCCACGCCGGAACGGGCGGTTGACGATCACGGCGATGCCTCGTTCTCGCGCAAGCGGCAACAGGCGTTGCTCGGCCTCACGATCGACGATGTTGTAGGTGAACTGCACGAAGTCGAAGGGCTCCGTTTCCATGACTTTCATCAGCTTATCGTGCCTTCGGCCGTGCGAAGTCGTTATGCCGATATAGCGGATGCGGCCTTCCGCCTTCCAGGCCTTGAGTGTCTCCAGATGTTTGCGCCAGTCGAGCATGTTGTGGATCTGCATCAGGTCGAACCGATCGACGTCCCAGAGTTCTTGTGACGAGTTCATCTGGGAGATGCCGAATCGTCGGCCGAGGGTCCACACCTTGGTCGCGGTAAATAACCTGTCCTTGTTGTTCAGACGTTCCAGACAGTAGCCAATGACTTCCTCAGACGATCCGTACATCGGCGAGGAATCGATCACTGCGCCGCCCTGCTCAAAGAAGGTTCGAAGCACTTCGACGCGCGTCTGCAGAGCTTCCCGGTCATCGCCGACATCAAAGGTCAACCACGAGCCCATGCCGATCACAGGCAGGCGCTCACCGGTAGCGGGTATCGGTCTGGAGATCTCGCACCCCCCGGAAGGTGCTATTTCCACCTTAGGGAGGAGTGGCAATACCGATACACTCACAAGAAAATCTCGCCGACTGGTCATCATCACTTTTCCGGATCAGTGCTGCACCTGCCGGCTTTTACGGCCGAAAATAGCACCGCCTTTTGACCAGTGAGATCGCCCCGATACGCGGAAAGTCCTGGTCCGTCGATGCGTGCATAGCATTTCCCCAGAGCACCGTCCTTCACGAGAATGCGTGACCCTATCGGCATTGGAGCACTCGGAGGCCTTCTCGTTCCGGCGAATGCGCCTGCCCCAGCGATCCGCGCAGAGCGCCTATCGATTCTTATACACAACCAATCGGGTCCCGGACAACTTTGACGGACCGATCGAGGATCGGTTCGGAACCGGCCGTGAGACATCACTCGAATGTCGTACACGGATTTCGCGAGGCATTCCCTTCTGCCTGCCCAAAACCGCCTTCCTGGCCCATAGCCTCGATATCAGTACCCCGGTGCTGTTGTTCGACTGGCCGGGCAACCCGGGGTCTTTGTTGCGTGGCTTCGGAACCGACTTGATCATCTCCGGTGTTTTCGGATAGCGTGAGCGTCGGCGAATTGCATCTGAACGACACCCATTTGGTGACCCGACGACGAGTAGGAAGCGGGTCGAATTCGGCGATTTATTCTTCAGGAGCCTGAGTGAACGTATCCCGTTTCCGTCCGGCTAACTTGTGGAAACGTTCGCTGGATCCCGATGATTATCGGTTGATCGTCTGGCTGTTCCCCCGTCTCCTTGGCCTGGTTTACCTGGCTGCATTTGCTTCCCTCGGACTACAGATCGTCGGGCTGGTCGGTGAACAGGGAATCCTGCCCCTGCAGGAGAAACTCGATTTGCTGTCGGACCGGTCGGCGCTGGACCGGTTCCTCACGCTGCCGACGTTGTTCTGGATCGATTCCGGAGATGGCGCGCTGCGTGCGGCCTGCGTGGCAGGCTGCGTATTCGCCCTCATGCTGGTCTTCGGGCTCTGGGTCAGGATCTCGCTGATCGCCTTGTTCGTCCTGTTCCTGTCCGTCTTTCACGCAGGACAGATCTTTCTCAACTTCCAATGGGACTACCTGCTCCTCGAGACCGGCTTCCTCGCCATCTTTCTCCAGAACGGCTCTCGCGCGGTGATCTGGATGTACCGCTGGCTGTTGTTTCGCCTGCGGTTTCTCTCCGGGCTGTCCAAAATCCTGTCCGGCGACGATACCTGGGCGGATCTGACGGCACTCAACTACTATTTCGAGGTCCAGCCCCTCCCGCATTCGCTGTCCTGGTACGCGCACCAGTTGCCGGACGGCCTGCTGAAGTTCGCTACCGGCTCGGTGTTGTTCGTCGAGATCATCGTGCCTTTCATGATGCTGCTGCCACGCGGTCCCCGCCTCGTCGCCGCCTGGCTCACCCTGGCTCATCAGGGCCTGATCCTGCTGACCAGCAACCACAGCTACGTCAACCCGCTGGTGATCCTGCTGTGTCTGTTCCTGTTCGACGACCGCGCCGTTCGCCGGATCGTCCCGGGTTTCGCCCTGCGACGCATCGAATCGAGCAACCGGTTTCGCGCCGAGCCGGGGAAGTGGAATCACACCTTCGCAGGCGCGTTGTCCCTGTGGATATTCTTCATCTCCACCGCCCAGTCCTGGGAGATGATCTACGGGCGCCGCAACCCGGAACCGATCGCCTGGCTCACCGAACACGTCAGGCCGTTTCGGGTGACCAGCCTTTACCACGTCTTCCCCACCATGAAGACTGAACGGATCGAGATCCTGATCGAGGGATCGTTCGACGGCGAGACGTGGCGGCCCTACCGGTTTCGCTACAAGCCTCAAGATCCGGATCGCGCTCCGCGGTTCATCGTGCCCCATCAGCCGAGGCTCGACTGGATGATGTGGTTCCTGCCCATGCACCCGATCTTCCTGCAGTGGTTCGAACCGTTCGTTCGCCGGTTGCAGGAGAACTCAACCGAGGTGCTCGACCTGCTGGAGGAGAACCCGTTTCCCGAAACCGGTCCGCGCTACCTTCGTATCAAAGCCTTTCGCTACCGCTTTACCGATCCGCAAACCCGCAAGCGTACGGGGAACTGGTGGGTACGCGAGGATCTCGGTCCGTTCTGGATGATGCCGTGGTACGAGGCGCCGGCCGATGCTGGCAGCGAGAAGAAAAGGCAGGAAAGCGCTACCCGGAGATACAGCCGTTGAGGATTCCGACCCGAACGATGAGGACAAGGCACATCTACCCAGCAGCCGGTCGGGCAGCGCCCTACCCCCCGGTCAACCTGCCGAAGATCCGGAAACCCGCGACGTAGGTCCCTATCGCGGACCCCAGGGTACTGAGCAGGAACACCAGGAGAGTTCGGGCAACGCGGTTCTTTCGCCAGCCCGCGAAGTGCGCGGTGTCCTCGCGCAACCGCGCGAAGTCCCCCACCTGCGGCTTGCGCAGGTAGATCTCGGTAGCGGTCGTGACCATACCGGCGCCGATGGTGGGATTCAGGGAGGTCAGGGGCGCGGCCAGAAACGCCGTCACCACGGTCAGCGGATGGGCGGCGGCGACCAGCGCACCCAGCGCCGACAGGCCCCCGTTGATCAGCACCCAGTCGAGCACCAGGCGCCAGCCGAGATCCGGGCTCCGTGAGAACCCGATCCCGAAGCCGACGAATACCAGGGCGACAATCACCCAGGGAATGTATCGCGGCCAGTGCGCGCCGGTCGGCACCCTGTCCAGAGACTCGATGACCGCACGGGGGTCTTTCAACCCGCGTTCGAGTTCCGCCTTCATTCCCTTCAAGTGGCCCGCACCGACCACCGCGAGGATTCTATGTCCCTGTTTGTCGCGCAGGGCTGCTTCCAGACCGGCCGCCATATACCGGTCCCGCTCGGCGATCAGGGGATCGTACAGTTCCCGGGCCTGGTCGGCGAACTGTCCAAAGGTGGTTTCCAGGATGTCGCCTTCCTTGAGGCGCTCGATCTCCTCCTCGCTCACCTCTTCGTGTGAGATGACGCTGGCCAGCAATCCGGACAACAGGGCGAAGCGACGCCACCAGGGAACGTTCCGATAGACGCGTTTCAGCGTCACGCCAATCTCCCGGTCGATCAGCAGGACCGGGAGCCCGGCCTTGTTGGCGAGCTCGATCGCCACCCGCATCTCCTCCCCGGGGCGGATCCCGAACTGCTCGGCCAGCCGCTGCTGGTAGGCCCCCAGCGCCAGACTCGCCGTGACCATCATCGCCCTCCCCTCGCGAAACACCTTGAACAGGTCCATGCGCGCGAGGGCATCCGGATCGATCACTGCGTTGTAGCGGCTCGGGCAGAGTTCCACCGCCACTGAATCGAACTTCCCGCTCGCCAGGAGCTCGCGAACCTTGTCCGCACTGGCACGCGAGACATGGGCCGTTCCCAGCAGGGTGATGAGGCCACCGGCGTGCCTCACCTCCACGGTCGGCTGACTTGCCTCACCTCCGTTGCTCGCGTTCGGATCAGGGGTGTCATTCATCTCGCTGTTCGGTTCCGTTTCGCTGATTGGGCCCTCTGGCCCGGCTCCCGTTACATCTAAGACAGGGACTTGCATGGTGAGTCGGGAGCACCCACCTGCCCCGAATGCGACTGGCGATGGACAGGTGATAAGGTTAGGCGTGCCGGTCATTCCGGGATTGCCGCCGTGGCGACGGCCTCCGGGCAGCGCGTTCAGGGCCAGATCCTGTTACCGCCCGTCAATACCGGCTGTACTTGCGCGCGCTGCCCCTGACCTTCTCGGCCGGATACTTCTCGATGTTGATCCGCATCTTCTCCGACACCGCCTGCATCAGATCCACATCGAGACGGTCGGCGAGTCGAACCAGGTAAACCAGCACGTCCGCGAGTTCATGGGTCACCTCGCGCCGGGTTTCCGTGTCGAGATTCTCGGATTCCGCGCCATCGAGCCACTGGAAGTGCTCGGCGAGCTCGGCCGCCTCGACCATCAGCGCCATGGACAGATTCTTGGGTGTATGGAACCGTCCCCATTCCCGCTCGCGGACGAACGCGCGAAGCGCCATGCGCAGTTCTTCGATTGTCCTGTACTCAGTCATCATTCCGCTGCCCCGCCTCGCGCCCTTCCTTGTCACCCTGGGACTCGGCCAGCAAAGTCACCTCGTTCGGCGTGGGTTCGGTCATTGCCATCTCCTTGACCGTGAGACCGTCCAGTGATTGGTCCACGGCCGCATCGATCTTTGTGATGACCGTGTCGACAACCGCCGCGTCCGGTTCGTCCACGACTCTCCCCGCCACGTTCTCGTTCGCGCTGCGCACCGCTTCGAGGACGTCCTTCACCCTGGTCTCTTCCAGGGGCTGCCCGGGCACATAGGTCGTCGGATACCGGTCCGTTCGCACCAGCAGCCCCCGGTCCTCAAGGGCATCGAGCAGGCCCGACACGGCCTGGGCAGAGATGTTCAGTTGCTGGGCGAGCGTATCCAGCGTCCAGCCCGGACCGTTCGAGTAGAATTCGCGGGTAATCAGGACCATCAAACGCAGGCCGAAACGCTCCCTGAGCCGGATACTGAGATCGGTTTGATGACTTCCCGCCACCAGGTATTCCGGGTGCTGCTGGTAGAAGGCGACGCTGGCGCCGACCAGCATGATGAGCCAGCTCAAATAGACCCAGATCATGAACAGCAGCACGATCGCGAAACCGGAATAGATCGCCGTGTACTTGGCGGACTGGACCATGAAGGTAGCGAAGAGCTTGCCCGTGACGTTCCACAGGATTCCGGCCGTGAGTCCGCCGGTGAGCGCCGCCGACGGTTTGACCTTAGTGTTGGGGATCAGGGTGTAGGTGATGGTAAAGGCGACACCGACCAGCAGGTAGGGAATGGCCAGCGTCGCCGCACGATAGATGTAGCCGAAGGGCTCGATCGCCACCATGGTTTTCACCACATCGGAGTCCATCAGCGACGCCGTGACGCCGATCGCGGTAAAGACCAGCACCGGTCCGACCAGGATGACCGTCAGATAGTTGCTGAGCCGCGACGTGAACGAGCGGTTTTGGCGCACGCGCCAGGTGTAGTTGAAGGCAGACTCCACCTTCTGGACCAGGGAGATGACCGTGAAGAAAAGCAGCCCGATGCCCACCGAGCCGAGGACGCCGACCTTGATGTTGTCGACGAATCCGATGATGTCGCTGGTGAACTTCACGCCCTGAGCGCCGAGCGGCTCCAGCATGCTCAGCAGCAGGGGCTCGACCTGGTTGTGGGCACCGAAGGCCTTGAGTACCGAAAAGCTCACCGCGATCAGCGGAACGAAAGAGATCAGCGTCGTATAGACCAGGCTCATGGCGCGCAGCGACAGCTGGCCGTCGGTCAGGTCGCGGACTATCTCGTACACGGCGCGGGCCACCCACACCAGGGAGGCCTTCCACCAGGGGAGCCTGGTGATGTCCTGATGCCAGATGGCCGCGTTCAGGGAATCGAGCGGCTGCTGGATTCTCGGATTCATGCCGGCGATTCTGCCCGAGGCACCGGTCAACGGCAATTTGAATGCCAGACGCGCACTATTTCCGCGTCCAGGCGCCTTTGGCGTTCTGATACCAGGTTCCGGCAGGGGACTCCTGCACCCAGACCCGCGCAAACGTATTGCGGATGTCTTTCTCCCACTCCGGGTGGCCATTGGCGCTGGCGATCTCGCGGTAGAGCGCGTTGCGATCGTTGTTCTCGTCGGCGACGAGTTTGCGCACCGCGTTGCGGTCCTTCAGCGGGACCGCACCCTGATCTCGAACGGCGACCAACCCGTCTTGGGTCAGACCGACCGCGCCGCTGCGCATGTAGGGGTTGAGGCGGGACTGGCGCTGTCTCAGGCTGGAGCGGATCGCGGCGATGGCCGGGGTGTTGATCTTGAGATCGGCCTCGGCCCGCGCCGGTGACACGACCAGGTCGAGTACCCGAACCCCGGCGTTGCGCAGCGTCCAGCCCAGGTTCGCCCCGCCTTCACGCTTTCCGGTCTCACCGCCCTCGGTGGGTGGTGTTTCCCCCAGCACGTCGCGCACGATGGTCTTGGCGGCCGTATCCGCCGCCGCGGCCGGGAAGTACACATTGATGGTGACGCAGGAGGCCGTCACCACTCCCATCAACATCGCGCTCAGTACTCTCGTGTATGGCATGGCGTTTATCCTTGTCGGGGGAATGCGGCAGTTTAGGCGATTGCCGGAAAACGACATCCCAGAATGTGCCGGATTTTCGTTCGTAGTCAAGGCGTGCCGGCCGGCGCATAGCAGGCTATGTAACGGCTGTCACAACGCAGAAGACGGACGAAAAGACAAGCAGGCTGGTATGTCATTTGACAGAAATCGCCGTATAGCAACTTCACAGACTCTAGCAGAGATGCGCCGACGGGTCGCATCGGGACAGGGGAAACCGCCCTACTCGATGACGGGCCGGTTCTGGAGATTCAGGTTGACCAGCCGGTCCACGAGTTCCTGCCAATCGACCTCGTGGGAATGGCCGATTACGTCGATCCTCGGCAGCCATTTGCCCCTGACGATGTAGTAACCGCCACCCTTGGCCGGCGCCACCCCACCCACGGTGCACACGCCATTACGCAGGCGACAGTTCAAGCCGATCCGGTCATACGCGAAGCTCTTGAACAGACTGAGAAATCCACTCGACAGCACACCGGTCGCGCCGCCGCCGATACTGGCAATGCTGTCGACGGCCTTCTGACTGATCCGGTGTCGCGATCGGTCGTCGACGGGGGTCCCGATCCAGGCATCGAACCTCGTAGCCACCCAGTTCGACATCTTCAGTCCCAGGACGTGCCCATCCACTCGCCCCGACATACGACCGAAGGAGAAACGCCGGGTCAGCGCGTCCAGATCGACGTTGTCCAGACGTGCATCGGCCGCGAGGTGTGGCGCCACCTCGAACGGGTTGCGCAGCACCAGGTTGCTGATCGAGATGGTGCCGTCGAAGAGCCGCACCAACAAGGCACCGCCAAGCGTCAGGGTTCCTTCGGTATAGCGCACGTCCGGCACCATCCCGGAGAGCTTGCCCGACATGATCGGCCAGCCGATCGCATCGGTGACCCGCTCCATGGAAACCGGGGTCAGTGCACCATCGAACCGCCAACCCGACAGGGGATCCGAAACGTCTTCGAGCGCGAACGCCTCGACCAGCAGTTCGCCGTCGAGCACCGGGATGCGTGTCGGGGCCGAAAGCTCGAGGGACCTGCCGGTCGCGTCCAGGGTCATCTCACCCGGCCCGATGGCGAATCGGTAGATCTCCCCGGAGGAAAAGGCGAGCTGGGATTGTACCGGACGGTTGTCGTCACGCCACTGAATCCGGCCGTTGAGCCCGTCGAGCGCAAACCGCCCCAGCGTGTCGGTTGCCGACAGTCCACGCGGTCTGAGTGTGAGGGATCTGACCGCTCCGTTGTCGTAGCGTGCCGTCCCTGCGAGCAATCCACCCGTTTCCAGGCTATCCAGAGCTGTACCGATCAGCAGGGGCTGAAGGTAGGTCTGGTAGATGCCGGGGAATACCGCTTCATCCAGGGTGATCCGCAGGGACCGCGGTTCGGGCGTGCTGGATGCATCCACAACCCCGCTGAGCCTCGCATGCAAGACACCCGGATGTGAGAAATCGACCCGGTCGAGGTGAATCTCGTTGTCCCGCCGGTCCCATCTCCCCCGCCCCCCCACCCGGATTCCCCCGGTGGGGGCCTCGACAAAGATCGGGTCCAGATACAACTGTCCGCGCTCCAAGGCGAGTGTTCCTTCGCCAGCCCAGGACGAATCCCGGCGTTCCGCTCGCAGGTCGACACGTGTCGTCACGCCCTCTCCCGCGGCGGTACTGTCCCGGTTGCTGAACCCCAGTCCCTCAGCCACACCCTCCAACCGCACCAGGCGCGGACCGGCGGCGTCTCCCTCCGCCAGCAATAGGGCGTCGATCACGCCGTCGAGCGTCAGTGCACCATCGGGAAGCCAGCGCCGGAAACCGTCCATCCCAAGCCGCGTCGTCTGGACAAAGACACTCCACGAACCGTCTTCGTAAGTCACGCGCCCGGAGATCTCCCCGACCCTGGCCGGCAGGTCGGTGAATGAGACGAACGCATCTCCGCCACGCGTCAGATCAAACCGGGTTCGAAAGGCAATGGACCGCAGGGCGGGGTGTTCGAGCTTGAGCAAGGCGGAACCGCAGGAAATCCCGGCGCTGGAAATCTCGAAGCGATCACAGTCGAACCGCAGGTTCCGGATCGTCTCTCCGGCTTGTGGCAGATCGATCGCGTCGATGGAGACCGCGAGCGCCATCCCCCCGGACGGGTTCAGTCTCCATTGCGTTGTCAGCCCCGAAATCCGCCATCCCGCCGCCTCGGCGCTCCGTACCACGACCCCCAGATCTACCGGCAGATCCCCCGATGCATCGCGGGACACCGACACGGTGGCAAGGAACAACACACCGCCAAACAAGGTGAATACCGCCCTCAAGGCGCCCATTACAGTGTCTCATGGGAAGTGGTAATTCCGCAGCTGATGCGTTTGCATCAGCTTGCATCTTGGGGCAGATGACTCCACTTATCAAACAGGGGCGTTGTCCAGGGGCGCCGCGACCAAGGCGGTCATCGATCGGTAGGGGGTGACCATACACACTTATCCCGGATGGGGGGCATGGGAATTGGCACATTGGAATGTTCTTATATTATAATGGCCTCGCTTTCGTCGAGTACCACTATGTTGAACATGGCTAAGGAAACCGAATCGATGCGCAGCGCCTCCTGCAATTGCCCCTTCAAGTCACCGGGAAAACGACTGGCGGTGCTGCTGGCTGCTAGCGCACTCGTCCTGACCCTCAACGCGTACATCGTCGTATCGGGTCTGGGATCCTCGCTCGTATCGACGTTGAATTGAGTAACCTGCGAACGTCCCAGCGCGGTTGATGGAACGTTCGCGTATGGGACCACGGAAACGGAACTCGAGCTGGCGGGTATTCCCGGTGGGGTGCGCGCCGGGTCCCGGCCACCCCAAGGTTGAGTCTCTCGATCCGGTCGTCGAGCTAGGTCAGCTCGGCATCCTCGCTCACGACCGACATCCTCCACTCGATCACCTCGGCGGTGTCGAATACCCAATCCCGCTGTTTGAACAGCACGCCCGTGTCGTTTCCGGGTTTGCTGACATAGGGCATGCCCTGTTTCAGCCAGACGTCGATCATTACGGCATCCACTCCGAAGATATGGGCCAGATCGAATTTGCTTACACGTATTCCTGCCATTTTGCGTTTTCCTGTCGCTTGTCTTGCCGGGTTCAGGACAATGTCCGGGTTCGGACGTTCGAACAATCCCAGAGGATGGTAGTCGGGACTCACCCGTATACCGACAATCCTCTATTGCTGAAACTCCGATGGATTGACTATTCATCCAGCGCTTGATTCCCACCGGTTTTCGGGCTTTACTGATTGCCCGATTACCGGCCGCGCCGCCAGGGACCCGTTTCCCGCCTGACGCAGTCGGATAGTTCGCGCGCCACAGGCACAACTGCGCCCGGAGACCACGAACGAATCGCTTCGTGCTTTTACCCACCCGACGAATCGTATTGGGGTGTGTCGGGTCCGCTTCCGTTGCGACTATTCTTCTGAAATTGCGCCACCGATACAGCTCTATTTCGACGGATGAGCAGGTTATACGGATGAGTGGGCCGACCCGCGCGGCGCGGCTGAACGGTTCAGCGGGGCACTAATCGATGCTCCCGGCACGGCTTCTGCTTGTACTGACGTTCCTGACACCGACACATCTCGCTGCGCTCGGACTCGGCGATCTGACGGTTTCGAGTCACCTGGACGAACCCCTGGTCGCGGAGATTCGCTTGCTGGCGGTGAATCCCGCCGAGTTGCAGACGCTGCGAACACGGATTGCTCCGCCCGAGGAATTTGCCTGGGAAGGCGTAGAGAGAACGGCCTTCGTCGCGCGACTGGAGACCCGGGCGGAGCTCAACGCCGCGGGCGAGCCGGTGCTGCGAATTACCTCATCCGAACCACTGGTCGAGCCTAGACTCGATCTGCTCGTCGAGGTCGAGGACGGCAGTGGCCGTCTGTTAAGGGAGGTGAATATCGTACTTGGGCCGGCGTTGCCGGAGACCCGGCGCGATGTAACGGACGCCCCCGGCGTTGGGCACCGCAAAACGATGCAGGATTTGCCGGTCACCCCCGTTGATGAGAATCCGATCCCCGCGAGATCAGCAGCTTCGAAGACGTACAGAATTCAGCGCATTGCTGCACCGCTAGCGGACGAACGCTACGTCACGCGTCCCGGCGACACACTGTCCGGTATCGTTAGCAGGTATCGCCCTGGATCCAGGGCGGCGGCAGAGCGGCTGACGCGCGAAATTTTCGATTCGAACCCCGATGCCTTCATCGGTGGAAATATTGATCTGTTGATGGCGGACGCCGTCTTGACGATCCCCGGAGCGAACGGATCGGGCGTGGAGGACATCCCCGGATTCCCACACCCGGCCGGGATCGAAGCGCCGGTCGTGCACGCCGCGCCCCCGGCAATTGCGCCGGCCGTTCCTGTCGCCGAAGTCCATTCAGTCGTTGGTGAGGCCGTTTCCGACGCGGACGCGGCGATCGAAGGCCGTGATACGGCAGACACGGGCGATCCACCAGTCGAGTCGCCACCACCCGATACCATGATCGGTGAGAATCGCGAGGTGTCCCCGGATGCACGCCTTGCGATCATGTCGGGCGATGGCGAGAAAGTCGAGGCCGGTGCATACACGATCGCCTCTTCCCAGTATGTCGCCAATCTCGAGCAGACGGTGACGCTGGCCAGGGAGCTGGCGGAGTCCCGCGGTCGCCAGGTGGAAACATTGCAGGCGCAGCAGGACCGCAAGGACGGCGTCATCGACAAGCAGCAACGCCTGATCGACCTTCAGGCCGAAAAGATCGCCGACCTGCAGGAGAGTCTGGCGCGTTCGCTGGCGACGGAGGAGCGCCCCTTCGGGACGTTGATGGCCGTCACTGTCCTGCTGGCCGTCACCCTCCTCGTGCTGATCGCCGCGGGGTTATTCCTGCTTCGCAGCGCGAAGCGCAAGGGGGCTTCCGAACCGGCGAACCCGGACGTTGCCGGACATGCCCTCACGGATGCCGCCTGAGCGCGGGAGAAACCACTTGGACAAGATCTGGCTCGATCACTACCCGAAGGGCGTTCCACCAAACATCGACCCGTCGCAGTACAAATCGGTCATCGAGGTGTTTGCCGAGACCTGCAAGCGGTATCACGACCGGCCCGCCTTTTCGAACATGGGTGTCACCATCGACTACGCGCGTCTCGACACCCTGAGTCTGCGATTCGCGGCGTATCTGCAGAACCGCCTGGGACTTGTGCCCGGGGAGCGGGTGGCGCTGATGATGCCCAATCTGCTGCAGTATCCGGTCTGTCTGTTCGGCATCCTGAAGGCGGGCCTGATCGCCGTCCCCGTCAATCCCCTGTATACGGCGAGTGAACTGCGCCACCAGTTGCTGGACGCCGGAACTACGGCGATCGTGGTGCTCGAGAACCACGCGGCCGTTCTCGAAGAGTCCCTGCCGCAGACCCCGGTGCGGCACGTCATCGTCTCACGAATCGGCGACTTGCTCGGTTTTCCAAAGGGGTTCGTGACCGACCTGGTCGTCCGGCACGTAAAGAAACTGGTCCGCGATTTCAGCTTGCCCGGCGCCGTCGGTCTGCGACGCGCGCTTTCCGAAGGTCGGGGGCTCCCGTTTGAGGCACCGGAGATTGGCCGCGACGATCTTTGCTTCCTGCAGTACACCGGGGGTACGACAGGGGTCGCCAAGGGCGCGATGCTCACACATGGCAACATGGTCGCCAACATATTGCAGGTCAGGACGTGGTTCAACCGGTTCATGATCCCCGGCGAGGAGATCGTCGTGAGCCCCCTGCCGCTTTACCACATCTTCTGTCTGTCAGTGAACTGCCTAAGCTACCTGAGTCTCGGCGGGCTGAATGTGCTGATCACCAATCCCAGGGATGTCGCCCACTTCGTCGCTGAACTTTCGAAGTGGAAGTTTACAGCCATTACCGGCGTCAACACGCTTTACAACCTGCTACTACATAACGACGAATTCGAACACCTCGACTTCTCCCGGTTGAAACTTGCCGTCTGCGGCGGTATGGCCGTACAGAAATCGGTTGCTGAGCGCTGGCAGGCAGTCACTGGTGTGGCCGTCCTCGAGGGCTATGGCCTCACGGAGACTTCACCGGTCGTGACGGCCAACCCTCCCGACATCGCCGAGTTCAGCGGCACGATAGGATTGCCGCTTCCCTCGACGGAGATTTCCGTAAGGGACGAGAACGGAACCGAGGTCCCCCGGGGCGACCCCGGTGAACTCTGGGTACGCGGGCCGCAGGTCATGAAGGGCTACTGGAAGAGGGAAGCGGAAAACAAAAACGCATTTGCCAATGGCGGCTGGTTTCGCACCGGCGATGTCGCCACGGTGGACGATACCGGCCGTGTTCGCATCGTGGACCGGATCAAGGACATGATACTCGTCTCCGGGTTCAACGTCTATCCAAATGAGATCGAGGAGACGCTGACCGCGCACCCCGCCGTGCTGGAGTCGGCGTGCGTCGGTGTCGCGGACGAGAAATCCGGAGAAGCGGTGCGCGTCTTTATCGTGCTGCGGCCCGGGCAGGATGCCAGCGAGGAGACCCTGAGAACGCACTGCCGGAAAACTCTGGCGACCTATAAGATTCCGCGCGATTTCGTGTTCCGCGAGGCACTGCCGAAAACGAACGTCGGCAAGATATTGCGTCGGGGACTGCGCGACGGAGGTGTCTGACCCGATCTTCACTTGGACCTCGAACCCGATTCCACCGGTGGTCCGATTGGCATGACCGGCGGTATTGCGAGTTAGCGGTTTAGCACCTATGCTCCTGTTCCATGAACAGATTTCTTCTCCAAGGGCTCCTGCTCCTCTCGCTCCCGCTTGCCGCGCAGCAGATCTATCGCTATGTCGACGAACAGGGTAATGTCACGTTTACCAGTGACCCCCCCCCCGGCGTAAACGCCCACCCGGTCAGCGTGTCTCCTGTCAACGCGATCGGGTCCGACATTATCGCACCGCCTCCGGCGACGTCGGCGAAGGCCGAAGTAGGGGCGGAAATCACCGAGAAGCCGGGACCCGAGACGGGATACCAGACATTCGCGATTACGTCTCCCGAAGAAGGCTCCTCCGTACGTTCCAACGATGGCGACATCACGATATCGCTGACGCTGGATCCCGCCCTGCGCGAGTCCGACACGATCTATCTCTACATGGATGGCGCGAAGATCGCCGAGGGCGACTACGTCAGCTTCTTCCTGCAGAACGTCAACCGCGGCACGCACCTGGTCCACGCAGAGGTTCGGGACCGGAGTTCGGGTACGACGCTCAAGAAAACCCGGCCGGTCACCATTACCGTTCAACGCGTTCACGTCGGCGGCTGATCGCCCCCCGTTCCGGGATCCGCTGAGTCCCCTACCCAAAAGCTCTCCGAATTCCCTCGGACCGGGCGAACCGGTTGCGCAAACACCGTCCCGATGCGCGCCTGGCAAGCAACGCCTTTCGCGTGGCATCATGGTTCCCCCAATCCATCCGACGCCGGGCACGATGCTTCATGTCTGAACTCCTGTTTCAATATGGTCTCTTCCTTCTTAAGGCGGCCACCGTAGTCGCGGCTTTCGTTTTTCTCATCGCGATCGGATTCAGCATCTCCAAACGGACGCGGGCCAGTGACCAGCTCAAAGTCAACAACCTGAACGACAAGTACGACAACATGGCCAGTGTCATGCAGCACGCCGTGCTGCCGAAAAAGGCGTTCAAGAAGGCGGCCAAGAAGGAAAAGGCAAGAAAGAAGCAGCGACGCGAGCTTGCGGTCGAGCCCGATCACCCGAGACGCAGACTGTTCGTCATCAACTTTCACGGCGATATCAAGGCAACCGCGGTGTCGGCGCTGCGCGAGGAGATCACCGCGGTCCTGACCATGGCCACGGAGAACGACGAGGTTCTGGTGCGGCTGGAGAACTACGGGGGGCTGGTGCATGAACACGGTCTCGCCGCTTCGCAGTTAAAACGGTTCCGGGATCGGAACATTCCACTCACCGTGTCTGTGGACAAGGTCGCCGCCAGTGGCGGATACCTGATGGCGTGCGTAGCCGACCGGATCATCGCCGCCCCCTTTGCGGTCATCGGCTCGATTGGCGTGCTCGCGCAGCTCCCCAATTTTCATCGGATGCTCGATCGCCACGGCATCGAGTTCGAGCAGATCAAGGCCGGTGATCTCAAGCGCACCCTGACGATGTTCGGGGTTAACACCGAGGAGGACCGGGAACACTTCAGCCGGCAACTGGAGGACACTCACCAGTTATTCAAACAGTTCGTCGCGGATCATCGCGCCACGGTCGACATCGACGCAGTGTCCACCGGCGAACACTGGTACGGTAGCCGGGCCCTGGAGATGAATCTGATCGACGGGATCCGCACCAGCGACGATCATCTCATCCGGGCGGCTCGCGACGCCGACCTCTTCGAGGTGATCTACACGCCCGGGAAGACCGTCAGTGAGAAACTGGCTTCCGTGATCCAGGGTGCAGTGGAGCGCGTGTTTGTATCGTGGATCGACAGGAGCCGGCAGGACAAATATCTGGTGTGACGGCGATCGGAACCGGGTGGTCACAGCGTGGAAATCCGCGCGCATTCGGATCCCGGTCTCGCATCCAACCCGGACCCTTACGCTGAGATTACCCGGATTGCGGGCGAAACTCCGGACGATCTCGCGCATCTGCGTCGAGGCGAACCACGCCGCCGCAGTCGCAGCGCGTCAACATTTCCCCGACAGTCCCGTGTCCCAGGATCCTGATTTCCTTTCCCAAATCCGCCAGGGGACGCAACACGAAGCACCGCTCATGGGCCCCCGGATGGGGCAGGACCAGTTCCGGGGTATCGAGCCGAATCTCGCCGAACACCAGCAGATCGAGATCTAGCGTACGAGGTCCCCAGCGCAGGGAATCGCGGACGCGGCCATACCGGCGCTCTATCGCCTGCAGTCGACCGAGCAGTTCCGTTGGTTCGAGGGAGGTCTCGACGAGGGCCACCGCATTGACATAGTCTGGCTGGTCCTTTGGCCCCATCGCGGCACTCGCGTAGAGCGCCGAACGCTTGACGAGGCGGCATCGTGGAATCGCCCCCAGCTCGTCGATCGCCGCGAGAACCTGCTCTAGCGGATCCCCCAGATTACTCCCGATACCGATGTAGGCGTGATCCGTTGCCAAAACAGACGACCTCGACGGGCAGTACACGGGGGATCAGGCGGTGACGTTTTTGGCCCTGGGCCTGCGTCCCCGACGTCGCTTGCGCGTTGGCCGGACCTTCGCGGCTTGCTCCGCCGGGGCGAGTTGCTGGATCTTCGTCCACCACTCACAGCAACTTTCGAGGTCCTCACCTGCGGCCTCTCTCAGACACATGAAATCGTAGGCCGCACGGAACCTGGGATGGGCGAGCAGGCGCATCGACCGTTTGCCTGTGCGTGCGCGAAAACGCGGTTGCAGTTGCCAGATCTCCCGCATTGGGATGGAAAACCGCTTGGGGATCGAGGTGCGCGTCAGCTGTCGGGAAAGGACCTCCCGCCCGGCAGCCTGCAAGGCCTCAGCCTCGTCCATGTCCTGTTCCTGATACCGCCGCGCGAGGTGTCTGACCGGTTCCCACAGCAGGGCCGCATACAAAAACGCCGGAGTCACAGGTTTACCCTCACGGATCCGCTTGTCCGTGTTCTGCAGGGCGCGTGACACGAACGTGATAGGAAAACCCTCCTCCTCGCGGGAAAGGCTTACCTCGGTGTCCGGAAAGAGCCTTTCGAAGAGTCCGTAGTGGCGAAGCGCTTCGAAGGTAGCCAGCGCGAAGCCACCCTGAAAGAGTTTCAGCACCTCGTCGAACAACCTCGCCGGGGCGATGTCGTCGAGAAGCGGGGCGAGTTCGCGTAAGGGTCGCTCGGAATCGGGTTCGATACGGAACCCCAGTTTCGCGGCAAATCGTACCGCTCTCAACATGCGTACGGGGTCCTCGCGGTAACGCGTATCCGGATCTCCAATCAGACGGATAAGACCATGCTTCAGATCCTCGCCGCCGCCGGCATAGTCGAGGACGCTGTTGTCGCGGATGTTGTAATACAGTGCGTTGATGGTGAAGTCGCGCCGCTGGAAGTCCTCATCGATCGTACCGTAGGCATTGTCGCGGATGATGCGCCCTTCCCGCAGCAACGACTCGCCCGCATCGGAACCGGGGGCCGCGCGAAATGTGGCGACCTCGACGATATTCCGACCGAAGTAGACATGGGCGAGACGAAAGCGCCGGCCGATCAGCCGGCTATTGCGGAACAGCCTGCGTACCTGCTCGGGCCTTGCGTCGGTGACGACATCGAAATCCTTGGGTTCGCGCCCGAGCAGCAGGTCCCTGACACCGCCGCCGACAAGGTAGGCTTCATAGCCGGCACCGTTCAGTCCCTGTAGGACTTTCAGCGACTGCTCACTGATGCTGGCACGTGCGATTCCGTGCTCCGACTGGGAAGTCGCGATAACCTCGTTGCTTCCCGCTGATTGCTGTGCGCCTTCCACTATCGATATTGGTGATTGATATTCGGCTCGCTATAATACCAGCCTCCGCACCGGTATGTTGCCCGGCATCGGATTAACGGTCACCATGTTATGTGCGCATAAGCATATTTAATCGTGTCAACCTGGTTTTTCTCTAGAATCCAGACCATTGCTCCCTTCGTCTAGTGGCCCAGGACACCGGCCTCTCACGCCGGTAACAGGGGTTCGATTCCCCTAGGGAGCGCCATTTCCACCGCGCAGCCATACCCGAATTCCGCAACCCAGGAGCAGTCACATGGCAACCAAAGCAGAGCTCGAGTCGCGAGAAGCGGAATGCAATTCCGTCACTGACTTCATCAACCTGGCCAAGGAGGCTATGGCGGATCCGGCGGACGCGGACTACGCCAAGGAACTCCTGCAGAAGGCGGAGACGCAGTGTCAGATGCCGCTCGACTACGTCACCGCCGGAGATGCGGCGGCTGCCATGGGAGACAAGGACTACGCCCGCGAGCTCTACGCGCAGGCCGAGGACATGTTGTTCGAGGTGCCGGAGTTCATGGCATACGCGCACAGCCTGGCGGCAAACCTGGGTGACAAGGACAAGGCTCGCGAGTTTCTCGAGAAGGCCGCCGACGAGGCCAGTAAGGTCGAGGAGTTTCTCTCCATTTCACGGGTCGCGGGTGAGGATCTCGGTGACGGGGAACTCGCCAAGTCACTGCTGTCGAAGGTCGAGGAGAAGGCCAATGGCTTCGACGACTTCGTGGACCTGGCCGAAAAGGTCAAGGAGTCGGGTGACGAGACCACGGCCCGGACCTTGCTGGACAAGGCCGCGCGATTCTGCGATGAAATCCCGGACACCGTGAATTTCGCCGGCCGTTACATCTCGCTGTTCGGCGACAGGGACAAGGCGCGTAGCCTGCTCGACGAGGCCGAAACCGATTGTCAGTTCACCAAGCAGTTCGTGCAACTGGCGAAGGGCTACAAGGACCTTCTCGAGGACGAGGACAAGGTCGGGGAACTGATGGATCAGGCCGCGGAATTCTGTATGAGTGGCGAGGAACACATCGACCTCGCAGAGGGCTACTGGACGCTCCGAGGGGACAAGGACAAGGCCTCGCAGTGTTACGAGCAGGCACTTGGAGAGATCACCGACAAGGACCAGTTGCTCGGACTCGCGGCAAAGGCCGCGAATGATCTCGAGGATGCGGCCCTCGCCAAGACGATCTACGGCAAGGCTGAGGGCCGCATGTCCTCGGCCTCGGACCTGGCCAAACTGGCGCAGGCGGTGCTGTCCGATCTAAAGGACAACGCCTACGCGGCCGAGGTCTACCAGCGCGCGTCGGAAAAACTCGTTGCTTCCAACGACCTGATCAATCTGGCCGGCGAGATCTTCACACGGCTCGGCGACAGCGCGCGCTCGGGAGAGGTCTATCGCAAGGCGCTCGAAAATGCGGAAGACTACAAGCAGCTACTCAAGCTGCTCGGTCAGTCGCACGAGCAACTGAAAGACGACAGCTTCTCCGCCTCGGTGCTCGAGAAGGCCGAGGAACTCTCCCGGGCGTCCCCCGAGATGGTGGAGGTTGCACTGAAAGCCCTCGGAACCACGGGCGATCGGGGATTCGCAACCCGCCTGCTGCAGGCCGCCGAAGAACGTGTCACGAGCCTCAGCGAACTGAAGGCCGTCGCCGACGCGGTGAAGACGAATTTCTCCGACGATGAAAAATGGATCGCGCGCATCGACGAGAAGCTGGCAAAGCGCGAGGCCAACCAGGCGAAATACGAGGAATTCCAGAAAAAGGAGAACAAGGCATCCACGTTCCTGGACAACCTGCGTATCGCCGACGAGGTCATGGAAGAACTGGACGACAAGTTCTATGCCCGCAAGCTGCTCACATCGGCCGAGCAGCAATACCGGGATTCCGGAGGAGACCTCAACCAGGCCCGGATGTTGCTCAAGGCGGTGGATACACACCTCGGCGACCAGGACTGGATCAAACGCCTCCTCGACGACGCCGCCGAGAACGCGAGAAATTTCGTCGGCCTGAACAGCGTGGTACGCACGGCGGTCCGGGAACTGACCAACAAGAAGACATTTGCGAAAGGCTACCTGAAGGCTTGGGAAAAACGACTTGGTGGGGAGGCAAGCGATAAGGCCGCCTACGAATACGCCAAACTGGCGAAGGTCGTGGCGGAGGACATCGACGACAAGAAATGGGCTGCCAGGATCCTCAACAAGGCAGCCAAGGCCGGAGGGGACCACTACCTCTTCGCCAAACTAGGTGCCGTCGCGGCCGCCATGGAAGACGGTGAAAAGGCCGGCGAAATGTACAAGCGTGCCGTCGAGGTGTGCGACGATCCCACCAAGTTGCGCCAGCTCGCGATGCGCCTGAAGCAGCAGGGCGTCGACGAGGAGACCTTGCGCGGTCTGTACGCGGCGGCAAAGCCCGGAGCGGAGGAGACACGCGGACGACTCGACTGGGCCGCGGGTATCGTCGATATCTTTCGTGACAACGATTGGGCCTCCCGGGAGTACGATGAACTTGCCGGGTCGTTACAGGGAGACGATGCGGCGCGATTCCGGGCCAGCCGGCAGTCCAGGCTTCGCCAGGGATTGTGGTAGCACCGCGGGCTCCGGACGGCTCGCCCGGCACCGCCGTTACGATGCTCCTGCCTTACGACGCACCCCCTTCTCTTGCGTGAACCGTTCATGGACGGGGCGGGTCGCTGTCGTAACCCCGACGCCGCAGCGGCGAGGCTGAGCGGGTCGCGACGACGGTCTGTCCGGGCCCGCCTTGCAACCGGTCGCCGTAATTAAAAGGAAATCGACCTTGCCACCTCCCATCCAGAATTTGTCCAACAGTTGGATGAGGCGGTTTTCGAACCCGATATGGAATCGTCCGTCGAGCTTGTCAAGCCATTACCCGAAGGGTGGGGAAACAGCTTTGCGTCCCTGATCCGCGACACGGCTTTGACGGTCGCGGGCAGTCAGAAACCCTCAAATCGACGACCATGGCCTCTCACCCATCTTTGTCGCACCGCCTTGTCACCACGGCGCCACGACAAAGATGGGCTAAATACACCCGATCTGACGGCCTACCTGGATCGATCTACGGCCTGTTTACCGTCAGTACGTAGCGATAGGACTTGCCGGTTTCGCTGTTCCGCTGTCCGTTGAAGCGAATTTCGCCGCTGATACCGGACCAGCGTCCCGAACCGCCGACCACCATCGCCCTTGCGCCATCACCTGTGTCGGATCCCTTCAGGTCCAGGGTACTCTCGCCCTCCTTCTCCCGGAAGGTGCAATAGAAGTCGGAACGACTTTTGTGCTGATCGCCCACCAGCCCCATGGCGAAACAGACCGTATCGAAGACGATCTGCGGTTCGGTATCCAGCGTCGCCTCGCCGTCACTCCGTGCAACGACAACCTTGTCACCATTGGAGAGATTCATCACCATCTCCTGTCCCTGACTATGCCCCTCACCCTGATAGACGACCGATTCAGCGCCCGCGACGCGGGCGGTCAGGAGGGAGCAGACAGCAAGGAGGAAGGTGGTACACCGAGGCCGCGGCCGGTCTGTCATGACATGGTCTCCCGCCTTCACGCGGTTGCTTTGGATGAGTATCTTCACCGGTTGGCGTTACAGCGAAATGTACGTCGATTGACGTGAGCGATCCGGGCGTTGAGGCGGCAGCATGGCGCACATGATATGTATCAAGAGCGCGAATGACGCCCGATTCAGATACGTATGCAGCATCGGGATTGCCGATGCGGCATCGATTTCAGACGGGCTTCGCCACCATAATATACAGGTTCGCCATTGGCAGCAGGGTCGCGATGATACCGAACGCCCCCCAGATGCGCCCGAGCGTCCAGTAGCGGGCTGGAATCGCGCCACCCTGGGAGAATTGCTCGGCCATGCGGGATTGCACGATCTGCAGCGGAATCAAAATGAACACCCAGATCGCGCCGGAGCCAATCAGCAGATACCATCCCCACCGAATCCAGTCGATGTCGGCGATGGGCCCGAAACGGGTCGCCATGAAATGCCCCGTGACCACGAGTATGGCAGCTCCGGTGACGGTGAAGACATAGTCGGTCATCGAAATCAGGCGCTGACCGAAGGCCACAACTACCGGTTCTCGAGTCCGGTTGGCCATCAGTTTCCACACCGCCGAGACGATGATGTTTCCTAGAAACAGCATCGCGCCGAAGATGTGCACCACCTTCAGCAGTATAAAATTTTCATCCATTCTTCAGAAATCCCGTCCTTGTCAGATTGCGCGCGGCGCCGTCCCGATGCGGGTCTTTCACGCCCATAGGAACCCAGTCAGGCATCAGACAGATGTATCTCCGGATCGAATGGATGTTCGTCCTTTTCGTAGATGCGCGATGCGGGTCCGACGATCTTCGGGTCAGGCTTGCCGATGAGGCTTACGTCCTTGTCTGAATAATCCAATTTATTAAGAAAATATCTCATACAATTGATTCTAGCACGTTTTTTATCGTCAGACTTTATCACTGTCCAGGGTGCATCGGCAGTGTCCGTATAGAAAAACATGGACTCCTTCGCCTTAGTATAGTCTTCCCACTTGGCCAGCGATTCGATGTCGATCGGGCTGAGTTTCCATTGCTTGAGGGGATCGAGTTTTCTGGAATGGAACCGCCTTAGCTGCTCGTACCGGCTGACTGAGAACCAGAACTTGAATAGGGTGATCCCGCTGTTCACCAACATTCTCTCGATTTGTGGCGTCTGCCGCAGGAACTCGAGATACTCGGTGGGCGAACAAAATCCCATCACACGTTCAACTCCCGTGCGGTTGTACCAGGAACGGTCGAAGAACACGATCTCTCCCCGCGTCGGGAGGTTCTGGATGTAGCGCTGAAAATACCACTGCCCCTGTTCCCGTTCATTGGGTTTCTCGAGTGCAACGACGTGGGCGGCACGAGGGTTCAAGTGCTCCATGAATCGCTTGATCGTGCCGCCCTTTCCAGCGGCATCCCGGCCTTCGAAGATACCGACGATCCGCTGACCGGACATCTTCACCCAGTTCTGGACCTTCAGCAGCTCGGCCTGCAGCTCGACCTTGATCGCCATGTACTCAGTGGTGCGCATCTTGGACGGATACGGGTAGTCTCCGTTGTCGTAACTGGTCCTCAGAGAATCGGAATTGGACATTACCCGGTCGGTGCTCATTAACTCATGAGGATCCAGGAGCTTTTCTGCGGATTTCGGGCGCCTCGCCGCCTTACCCGTCGCCTTAGACTTCGCTTTTCCGGTGCGGGACCGTGCTTTCGGGTCCCCGTCGTCCTCCCGGGTTCCCTGAACAGACTCATCGCCGGGGTCCTGGGTCGCCCCGGTGGGTTGCTTTTGCTCTGCAATCGTTTCCACTGCGGCTCTCCCGCTAGTCAGTTCCGCCGACCGAATCGTTGCTCCGGCCAGCAATCGCGCGATTCGATCATATCCTTGGCGGGCAATCTACCCCGCGTCAGGACGCGAATCAACAATACCCTGCCTCTCTGCCGGCCATTCCAGTGGCATGTTTCCTCGACCCGAAAGATAACATGTCGCTGATTCAGGTCAGATTATCGGGAATGTGAACCCGTTCCGCGGGGGCATGTCATACTTTCGGCCTTCGCTCAAGAAAAACGATTCATGCCTCCAGACGCCCCGGGGCAGGATCTTCCGACTGACACCGGTGCTGGCACTGCATATGGCGACCGGCTGCGTGACTGTGCCCGAAGAGATGTCAGTTCGTACTGAATCCGACGGGGTCCACCTACAGGCTACCGGTGCGCGGGGATGTCTCACCTGGGATTCGATGGGACACCCAACGGCGGAACCCGGCTCCGGCAAGCAAAAGCAAGATTCCCTTGGGGCGCAGTTCACCCTGATCGATTGGAACATGCGCAAGGGGCGAAGGGGCGGCTGGGCCGACGACCTGGTCACCCACCGTGGCAGCGGCGACCTGATCGTGCTCCAGGGGAGCGTACCTCACCGACGAACTGCGAGAACTGCTGGTACGCGAAAACTACCGCTGGAAACTCGCCACGGCGTTTCGCCTGAGGGAGATCGACGCCGTGGCGCCCGGTACCTGCAGGGTCTCGAATATGTAGGGTGAGATCCAGAAGATGCCCTCGTCCTCACTCGATGTCGTAAAGCGGCTGATCTCCGCAATTGAACGGTTGCGCCGGGTGCTATTCGTTGGCCACGCCGTGAGGCACGTGGCCGGTTGCGACGTGGTTGGCGGCAGACTCGCAGTGCTTGCGCTGGTCATCAAAGAAGATGTCAGCGCCGAAGGCCGCCAGGAATTCTCCTTTCGGCAGACCGCCCAGAAAAAACGCCTCGTCGATACGAATCTGCCACGCGCGCAATGTTTTGATGGCCCGTTCGTGAGCGGGGGCGGCACGCGCCGTCACCAATGCGGTCCGTATCGGAGAGGCATCCGGGGGATACTCAGACTGGATTCTGTGCAACGCCGCCAGCAGCTCGCGGAACGGGCCGCCAGGAAGGGGGTCGTTGGCGGCGAAACGTTCCCTGTGCGCGAAAGCCTCCAGCCCCTGCTCCTGGTAAACCCGCTCCGAATCGTCCGAGAACAGGACCGCGTCGCCGTCGAAGGCGATCTTAAGGGTATCCGACGGATTGGTGGTGGTCCTGGAGGGGATGATGGTCGCCGCGGCGTAACCCGCCTCCAGCGCCGCTCGCACGTCCCCGGCGTCGGCAGATAGAAACAGGTGCGCGGCGAAGGCACGGATATAGCGGTAAGGGCGCTCCCCGGAGGTAAACGCGGCGCGTGTCACCTCGATCCCGTGGTGCTGGATGGAATTGAACACGCGCAGTCCCGTATCGGCGCTGTTCCGGGACAGCAGTATGACCTCGACCAGCGGTTCCCCTGTGGTCTGGTGCCTCAGTGACAGCAGTTTCCTGACCAGGCCATAGGCGACCCCGGGCTGGAGCGCCGAGTCCTCGTGCTCGATCTGGTATCGGGAATAGGCATCGACCCCTTGAGTAGCGTACACGGCATGGCTTTGCTCGAGGTCGAAAAGCGCCCGTGAGGAGATCGCAACGACGAGTTTCTCGTCAAAATTGACGTGCGTCATCCCTTAATTCCTATATGTCGCAGCCACTTTGGGATAGTAGACGAAACTCACGGCTGACGCCTCATGGGTCGACGGTTCCCGGCAACACTGGGTTCCCCAATTCCCACACAAACCCTGCCTTGTATATTGCAACCCCTGGACTAGAGTCAGGTGTGTGAAAACGTTCCCCACCCAAATTCCGGAGGAATCCCTCATGTTGCACCGCATTTCCACATGCGATCCGATCACGGGACAAGAAATCGACGATCTTGAAGGAAAGCCCTACATCGTGGAATCCGGTAGTTCCGAGGATCTGGTGATTTACTTCGAGTCCGACGCCACAAAGCGGGAGTTTATGAATATCCCCGTTGAGCACCCGATCGACCACCACGTCAATCTGGACAATCCGACCGACATCATGTTCGACGAGGGATAGGTCTTCGGCCGGCCCCGACCCTAGGAGCCTGTCGGGTTTAGGAACAATCTACTGCGCTGATGGGAGAGCGGCCAAAAAATCCCCGATTCCTCGTTGCGTAGGCCCACTATGCGCCTCGAAATCGTGAACTTTTTGTCTCGCTCTCCCACCATGCTCGCTATGATCGCCTAAATCCGACAGGCTCCTAGATGGCTATCGTTGGAGGCCACCCACAGGCCTCCATCGTCCATGGGATTCACGCGGGTCCGCGTGGCCAGTGGTGAAGCCGGCAGGCACCTGTCCATGCGAGAAGGCTGTGCTGGATTCAGGTCCGAAGCCCCGGGCAGCCCCGCACGATTGACCAGCATACCGCGGCGCGCAGGTCGACCAACCGGCGAATCGCGCTGATCCACGACGACGCAGGTAACCTCCACAAGGAGCCCGAATCGCGTTCCACCGGATTCGAATCGGCGAGAATCTGTTAGACGACAACGCCGACCACAGGTCGATATACAATACTCATTCGCCTTTTCGGTCGCATCCCAGGATAATGCCGTCGTACTTGCTTTCACGGACGAGGCCTCCACCGGGCGACGTTCCCGGGTCCACGTGCCTCTGGTGCCAGTCGAGGACCGCTACCCCGCGGGCCCCACCAGACGCCACACCGCCTGACAAGGGCCTCCGTTGAATCGCCGTCGTCCGGGGATCCCGGACGACGAATGGCACCTATCGAGTGGAAGAATGAACACATTTGCAGACGAGGACCAGACTATCGCAAATCCGGGAATCGTGACCCGCAAACAGATTATCGCGGCGGTCATATTTGCCGCAATGGCCCTGTTCCTTTCCCGCGTCGTCCCCACGATCGAGATCGCCTGGGTGAGCGCGTTTCTCATGCTGACGATCTATCTGTTTGCGTTCGAGGTCGTTGGCGTCGACGTCGCGGCGATCACCGTCATGGTGCTTCTGGGGCTGACCTCGCTGTTCGCGCCCCTGATGGGTCTGGAGCACGGGCTCGTCGACAACCGCCACCTGTTCGACGGCTTCGGCTCAAACGCCGTGATCTCGATCATCGCGGTCATGATCATCGGCGCCGGCCTCGACAAGACCGGCATCATGAGCCAGGTCGCCACGTTCATCCTGAAGGTCGGCGGTACCACGGAAGCGCGGATCATTCCGATCATCTCCGTCACCGTGGGTTTCATTTCGTCCTTCATGCAGAACGTCGGGGCCGCGGCACTGTTCCTGCCAGTGGTGTCCAGGATCTCCGCCCGCTCCGGCCTGCCCATGTCGCGCCTGCTGATGCCGATGGGTTTCACCGCCATTCTGGGCGGTACCATGACCATGGTCGGGTCGAGCCCGCTCATCCTGTTGAACGACCTGATCCTGACCTCCAACAAGGCCCTGTCCGCCGACCAGCAGATGGATACCTGGGGGCTGTTCTCCGTGACCCCGGTCGGTGTCGTGTTGGTGACCGCGGGCATCGTCTACTTCGTGCTCGCCGGCCGCTTCGTGCTGCCCACCACCCGCATGGAGGGTGCCGAAGGGATCACCACCGAGCAGTATCTGCAGGAAACCTACGGCCTGCACTACTGCATGCAGGAAATGATTGTCCCGAAGGAAAGTGACCTGGTGGGCAAACCGCTGAACGACGTTGAACACAGTGACCACGTGCGCATCGTGGCACTGCAGCGGGGAGACGACCTTCGCATCGGCCGCGACAGCCTGGCGCGCGATGTCCCCATCGAGGCGAACAGCGCGGTCGGTATCGTCGCCACACCGGACCAATGCAGGGAATTTGGGCGCCGCTACGACCTTGAGGTCCACGAGGATTTCCAGGTCTTCGGCGACGCCCTCGCCCCCACGAAGTCCGGCATCGCGGAGGTCGTTGTTCCACCGGGATCGGACCTGATCGGAAAGAGCGCCCGCGACGTATGGATGCGCAAGACCTACGGACTGACCATGCTGGCGCTGCATCGCGGCGGCGAGACCATGCACAGGGGTGAAGACATCCGCAATCTCCCCCTGCAGGCCGGTGACACCATTGTAGGACACACGACATGGCTTTCGCTTTCCCGGCTCGCCATGGACCGGAAGTTCGTCGTGGTCACGACCGAGTATCCCCGCGAGGAGGGGCTGCGCCCCCACAAGGTGATCCCCGCCGCGGTATTTTTCGCCATCGCCCTTTTTCTGGTGCTGTTTACCGACATCCGTCTCTCGGTAGCCCTGCTGACGGGCGCGACCGGCATGGTGCTGTCGGGCGTGCTGAACATCGAGGAGGCCTACCAGGCGGTCAGCTGGAAAACGGTATTCCTGCTCGCCTCGCTCATCCCGCTGGGACTCGCGGTCGAGACGACCGGCACCGCGAAGTGGATCGCCGAACAGGTCCTGTTCGTCGTCGGGGACATGCCGGTCTGGGTGATCCAGTCGGCAGTTGCCCTGCTGGCCACCTTCTTCACCCTGGTCATGTCCAACGTGGGCGCGACGGTTCTGCTGGTCCCGCTGGCGGTGAACATCGCCATCGGCGCCGGTGCCAGTCCGGCCGTGTTCGCGCTGACCGTGGCAATCGCGACCTCGAATTCCTTCCTGATCCCCACCCACCAGGTCAACGCCCTGATCATGGGACCGGCCGGTTACCGGGTCCCGGACTTCATGCGGGCCGGCGGCATCATGACCGTTCTGTTTCTTGTCGTGATGATGATCATGATGAATCTGGTGTTCTGAAGAGAACGCACAATGCAAACACACCTTGTAACGGAAACGCTGACCTGGAACACCTCGATGGCGGTGTCCGCGGTCATCCTGATCGCCACCTTCTTCGGCATTTTCACCGAAGGGGTACATGGCTTTCACCGCACCAAGTTCGCCATGGGCGGCGCCGGGTTGATGGTGCTGGCCGGCCAGTATTTCGGCTTCTACAACCCGCAACTCGCGTTGGAGGCCATAGACTGGAATGTAGTATTCCTGCTCGGCGGAATGATGACCATCGTGGCCATCATGATCCCCACCGGCGGCTTCCAGTCCTTGGCCTACCGGATCGCCGATCTGAGCCGCGGCCGCCTGTACCTGCTGCTGGCCATGTTGGGTACGGCGGTGACGGTGATCTCACTGCTGCTGGACAATGTCACTACGGTGGTTATATTCGGTCCCCTGATCGTGCTCATCAGCCAAGCGCTCAAGGTCAGTCCTGTGCCCTTCCTGCTGGCCGCGGCCCTGCTTTCGGATACCGGCGGCGTGGCCACCCTGGTGGGTGACCCGCCCAACCTGATGATCGGCTCGGCTGCCGGCATCGACTTCAATACCTTCCTGATTCACATGGGGGGGATCGTCCTGGCGGCCTGGGTCGCAATTCTCATCGCCCAGAAGTGGTTGTTCCGCAAAGAACTGGCCAAGACCCCAGAGAAACAGGACTTCTCCGGCCGGGGCAAGATTAAGGATCGGCATACCTGGTACGCAGCGGTTGTGGTACTGGGGATCATGGTGGTGCTGTTCATCCTCCACCGCACCCTGGATTGGGAGCCCTGGTTCGTAACCGCTATCGGCCTGACCCTATTGGTGTTTCTTGCCCGTCAAACGGAGCTGGACAAGTCCTTCGAGGACGTGGAGATAAGCCTGCTGATGTTCTTTATCTCCCTGTTCGTGGTGGTCGGCGGCGTGGAGCAGAGCCACTTCCTGGAGTATATCGGCCAGTACATCCGCCCGTTCGTGGAGTCCGACCTCCTGCTGGCGTCAATCGCCCTGATGTGGATGGCGGCGATACTCTCCGCCTTGATCGACAACATCCCGTTCACCGCCGCCATGGTTCCGATCATACTTGGCATGGAGCAGCAGGGTATCAATGTCACGCCGCTGTGGTGGTCGCTGGCGATCGGCGTGGGCATGGGCGGCAACGGCACCCACCTGGGCTCAACCGCCAACGTTTTCATCGTGACCCTGTCCGAACGCCTGGCCAGGGACACGGGCGACGAAACGTTGCGCATCACTCCCGGGTTGTGGTTTCGGAAGGGCACGCCCGCCATGCTGATCACACTGGCGACATCAACCATCATTATGTGGCTGTTCTTCGATTTCTTTGCAACACCCCTACCTTGACAGGAGGACCGTCCTGCCATCCACCACTTACGACCACTGGGATCCTCCGCTTGCGGCTTTTTTGTTTCTGTCCCGCAGCCTTTTTCAGGTGTCTACAGACTTCGACTCGACGGCAACCACCTTCGTGCGGTCGTTCGGGGGTCATGCCAAATAGCGCCGGCAGGGAATGAAATCGCTAAAGTCGGGCGGCTACCATGCCGTTGAGGACCGCCCGGTATTCCACCGGCAGGTTGGAGGCCATTTCCAGCGCTGACGGTCCATAACAGCACGCCTGGAAGGGTGTACCGCACAAGGGGTAGTCGGTGTCGGTGGAAGATGCAGAACTCGCTGACTCCCGTTTCGTTCATCACGGAAGCACTGGCGGCACATTGATCCGGGAACCCAACCCCTCCGTAATGCTTAGGCGATTGCCGGAAAATGGCATACCAGATCGCGCCGGATTTTCGTTCGTCATCAAGGCGCGACATCAGGCGCATAGTCGAACTATGTCACTGCTGTCGCAACACAGAGGACGGACGAATAGACAAGCAGGATGGTATGTCATTTGACAGAAATCGCCTTAGTGGAATCACCGGTATCCGTGCCTGCAGGTCGGAATACTCGATACGGATCACGGTAGGCCCAAATAAATAGCGACAAAATGAATGTTTAGGGGTTAACGCCGATGGAGGGCTATGCCTATGGACGCGCAGCGAAACAGAATCATCGCGATGGTGGTGGCATTGATGGTCGCGATAGCGTTGGTGGCAATCTAGAACTACCCGCCCGGGCCCAATCAGCCGTTGTCTACCGCAGACACCGATTACCGGACCCGATGGGAGTGTCAACTCACCACCGACAACAGTATCTGTCACATCACAATCTGAATTACCAACAGCGATTCAGGGGCGGCTTCGGTGCCCGGCGCATTGCGCGCGCGGGCGCCGATTTCATGCGTCAACCACAATCAGGCGGCCTTTGCCATTGCGGAAAAACTCTTGATGAAGGGCCCCGCCATCCTGGGGTCCTTGATCATGGCGGTATAATCACCGACTTTGAACTTCAGCTTACGTGACGTATAGGCCATGCCCAGTGCCACCATCCCAGGTGGCTTGGTGATCCACTTCTCCCACTGCCCCTGACCGGCGCGAAGGTCCCAGTTCACCGCTCCACCGGAGTAGGAACCGGCTTCCACACCGCGACCGTTTTCCACCTTGATATAGCCCCTGGGCTCCTCTTCGTCATCCATGCCATACGCAATGACGGAACTGAACGAGATCTTTTCCAGCGCCCCGGTCAGCTCGGTATCGCCGTTCCACGCATTCATGAAGCTCTTCATCCAGTCTTCGGAAAACAATTCTGCCATTTCTGCTTTCTCCTGTCCTCTTTTAATTAGCGACTGTTATCAGAATTCCCGGTGGGAGTCGGTGATTCCCGTTCCGGCAGGTCGCCCCCCCAGGTTACCGGGCACAACAACGATTGACGTGGCAATCCACGCGGGTCTTGCAGATGATATGAGCCCCCTTTCGCCACCACTCCGAATGGCGGAGAGGGAGGGATTCGAACCCCCGGACGGTTGCCCGTCAACGGTTTTCAAGACCGCCGCTTTCGACCACTCAGCCACCTCTCCAATCAGGTCACCGACGCGCAAGGATACCGCAAGGCAGAAACCAAAAACAGCCCGGAAACCTTATCCGTACCGCGCTGTCCAAACTGGCCAAACACCGGCCATTCGGCTATCGTTACGCCTTTCGGGATCACATGGAGAACCCTTGATGAAAATGCAGCGCATAGACACCGCCCGAGTGGCGGCCGCACCGGCTATCCTGACTACGGAAGTTACCAACAAGGTCGTACGCAACACCTACCTGCTGCTGACGCTGACCCTCATCACCAGCGCCGTGGCGGCCGGCTTTGCCATGGTGACCGGGGCCCAACCCGTACACTGGCTCCTGATGCTGGCCGTGTTCATCGGCATGCCGTTCGTCATCAGCGCCGTCCGAAACACCGTCTGGGCCTTGCCGCTGACATTTCTCTTCACCGGCTTCATGGGCTACGTCCTGGGTCCGATCCTGACCCTTTATCTCGGTCTACCGAATGGCGGCCAGATCGTGCTTGCGGCGTTTGGAACCACCGCACTCATGTTTCTTGGGCTTTCGGCCTACGCGATCACGACCCGGAGGGACTTCAGCTTCATGGGCGGTTTCCTGATGGTCGGGATGATCGTCGTTCTGATCGCGATCGTCGCCAACATCTTTATGGAGATCCCCGCGCTGTCGCTGACCATCTCCGCGGCGGCCGTCATCCTGATGTCCGGTATGATCCTGTTCGATACCAGCCGCATGATCAACGGTGGAGAAACCAACTACGTCATGATGACGGTATCGCTGTTTGCCGACATCTACGTCATGTTCGTTCATCTGCTCAACCTGTTCGCGTTCCTGAGCGGCGAGAACTAGCGGAACGGGCGCGGGCCCCCGGCCGGCGGCCCGCGATGCGCATTCCTAAGCGAGAGCACCTTTCAGGCCCCGCACATGCGGGGCTTTTTCGCCCCGCGGTTCATACTTGGGCTGGGAGCTGAACGCCAGGAACATGGAATCGTCGGACACCCCGACAATCGCGGTCTGCGCCGAAGAAGAAGACTGTATCGATTCTGCAGAAAGTCTCGCCAACCGACTGCACCTGCCCTGCGTTCCCCGTGGCACCGGGACGTTCGACCTCTTTCTTCGTGTCGCGCCGGACACCCTGGCGCTGGAAAGTTGTCGGGAAAAGCCCCGGGTACAAGTGGTCGTGGACTTTGTTTCGGGAAGCGCCGGTTACCGCATCACTCGCGCGTTCGAGTCCCGCCAACCGCTGGCGCGGGCGCTCGGTTACCGCAGACAGGACCCTTACAACGTGGTCGATGCCACCGCCGGACTCGGCCGTGATGCGATGCTACTGGCCACGCTCGGTTGTCGCGTCACCATGCTGGAGCGGTCACCCGTTGTCTGCGCGCTGCTGGAGGACGGACTGCGGCGCGCAGCGAACAGCAATCTACTGAACCGGGTACTGCAAGAACGTGTCAGTCTACACTGCACCAATGCCCTAGGGTGGCTTACCGAGCGACGAGAATTAGGCCAGCGGGCGGATGCCATCTATCTCGACCCGATGTTTCCCGAGCGGACGAAGTCTTCCCTGGTCAGGAAGGAGATGCGAATTCTGAAAACCCTGCTGGGTGACGAACGGGGATCCGAAGCGCTGTTACGGGGGGCCCTGGACTGCGCCAGGGAGAGGGTGGTGGTAAAACGTCCCCCCGGTGCACCTCCCCTCGACGCGATGCCTCCCGATATCAGCTACTCCGGCAAACGGACGCGGTTCGATGTCTATCTCGTGCGTGGCTCCGTGCCTGCCACTCCCGGAAAAGAGGCAGGTGGTTGATGGATCCTCACACGTTCAATCCCTGAAGTTCTCGTACTGAAGCGGCAGTTCCACATCCTCCTCGCGCAGCATCGCGATGACCCGCTGCAGATCGTCGCGCTTCTTTCCGGAAACACGCAACTTCTCACCCTGGATCGCCGTCTGTACCTTGATCTTGGTGTCCTTGATCTTCCGGACCAGTTTGCCGGCCGTGTCCCGATCGATACCCTGACGCACGGTAACCCGCTGGCGTGCCGATTTGGAGACCTGCTCTACCGGTCCCTCCTCGAGACACTGTACATCCACACCCCTGGCCGCCAGCTTCCTGAGCAGCAGATCCATGACCTGTCTGATCTGAAACTCCGCTTCCGCCTTCAGGGTGAGCGTCTCGCCCTCGACCGAGACTTCCGCGCCGGTTCCCTTCAGATCGTAGCGGTTGGTGATCTCCCGGTTGGCCTGGTCGACGGCATTGTTCACTTCATGCATGTCGACTTCGGAAACAACATCAAACGATGGCATCGCTGGCACCTCACGGTGGGGATTCAAAAGTTCAAGACCAGGTGGATTCACGACGAACGAAACCACATGGCGTGGATTTCAGGCACAGGATATCCGCAAGCCATCACTACGGAAAGGGCGGATCGGGTGGTAGTCGGCAGACCAACCTGCCGACCCCTCACCGTTACCTCTGCGATTCGTTGGAGATAAACTCCAGAATCCTGTCAGTTGAAACCGGTCCTACCTGGAGCGCTAGCAGCTTTCCACCGGGTGAGAAAATCAGGAAAGTCGGCGTCCCGATGAGCGCCCGTCCGGTGAGACGTGCGTAGAGGGCCACCACAGATTCCGGCTCTCCGAGAGATGGCGATCGATGAACTCGAGGGCCTCGGCCCTCTTTTCCCGTCCATCCAGTGAGATGCCAAGTACGATGGCATTGTTGTCCGCGTGCTCGTCGTGAAACAACATTGCATACCGGGCAATCCGAAGCCCAGATCATGACCACGGTCCATCTCCCGTGACCGATGTAGTCTTCGA
>JAJDOJ010000269.1 GCA_022340215.1 Gammaproteobacteria bacterium | reverse complement strand
CGGGACTGAACTATATTCACAAAGGAAATCCGCTCCGGTTCTTCCGGACGTGTCCCGGCTCTTTCACGCGGTTTGGGGGGAGGTCGCGATGATTCGATTGGGAACCTATGACGTCGACAGCATGCCGGCTGACCGGCGGGGTTATTTCCGCGGATTGCACGAACCGGTTATGCTTGCCAGGCTACTGTTTCGCGGCGAGCGGGTCGGACAATGGCACAAGTTCTCTGCTTCGGGAGGGAGGGACGTCGCGAAGGTCCAGGAGATCCTGAAGACGGCAGGATTCATGCCGCTCGGTAAGGTGGACGGGCTCTGCGGTTATCGCACGGCCTCGGCCATCCGCCTGTTCCAGGAGTATGTACGATCCGTGGAAGGAGACGATTCGATCGGCACCGCGGACGGCGTTCTGGGGCAGCGGAGCCGGTTTCACCTGGACCGCTGGAAAACGGACGGTCATCGGGCGGAGTGGATGCAGTCCTCAGGAGACAATTATGGCCCGGAGTACAGGAAATGGATGAAGCTGCTGAAGGCGACGAAATCCCACTATCGCCAGTCTCCCACGACCCTGCTGAAGAAGGTCGCCGAGTTCGAGAGGCCCTCGGACACCCGGAAGGTCTCCGACTGGCGCTTCGACACAGACGACATTCATCTGATCGGGATACGCCGGGACGAGGCACAACCGGGGCAGCGCACAAACGATGACGTGTTTGTCCTGCTCGTCCACGGAGTCGTGTTCAAATTCTTCGGCACCACCGACCCCGGCAAGTCCAGCCATCGGGATGGTGCGCCGTTCCTGGTCCCCGGCCAGCACCGGTACCGCTTCGGGTGGCACAAGCAGTCCGACCAGGAAAAGGTGTGCCGGGCGCTGAAGCCCGAGACCTCCGGGGTTCTGATCATTCGGGACAGCGACCGGGACATGGCGTTGACGCATTCGGACCTGGAGGGTCGCCTGGAACGAAATCCGGGTATCAACGTGCACTGGGGAGGCCGGGGCGTCAGCAACTGGTCACAGGGGTGCCAGGTCATCTGCGGAAAGGGATATATCAATCACAGGAACGAGAAGTTGGATTGTTCGGCGTTCGCCGCCACGACGTACGCGAACCTGGGAAAGAAGGTAGGCGGCGTTTACCAGACCAAGGGGGCCTACAGCGTCCTGGTGGATCTGGTAACGGCCCTGTCGGGAGACCAGCATTCCTTGAGCTATATGCTGCTCTACGAGAAGGACCTGGGGCTCACTCCCGCGATCGAGTCGGATGTGGCCGCGAAGGTGCTCGCGCAGGTCGCCTGAGCGGATCCGGGCGAGGAGGCTTCAGATGGACCCAACGGGATACTGCAGATGAAACTGGCCGTCATTCGTAGTGTTCAGAATCCAATGATACTTAGGCGATTGCCGGAAAATGATATACCAGATCGCGCCGGATTTTCGTTCGTCATCAAGACGCGACAACAGGCGCATCGTCGAACTATGAAACGGTTGTCGCAACACAGAGGACGGACGACAAAGACAAGCAGGATGGTATGTCATTTGACAGAAATCGCCTTACTTTGGCGAATCTGCCCCGCGGCATTCGATCCGAGGGACGCCGTGAATCCGTCCCTGGAGGCTCGAGCGCAGCATCCCTGCTGCACACGCCCTCGTATCGAACACCACGGAACAGCTTCGACTCCAGTGCGGTGCCGTTATGTGAGTGGCATTCAGTTCAGAATCCTCTTCTCGTGCCCCGATGAATCAATCCGACCATGGAGTTCACCAGATATTTTTCAGTTACAGCCCTCTTGACCAGATTGGCCAGATCGCGGCACGACTGAGCCTTGTGATAAGGCCTGGCGTACCTTCTACTGCGGACGCTATGGAACGTCGACTGCGACCATGAGCGATATCTTTCTCAGCTATACCCGGGACGATGAGGATCGGGCCGCGGGTCTGGCCGGGGCTCTGGAAGCCCTGGGATGGTCGGTATGGTGGGATCGGTCCATCCCGGCCGGTAAAACCTTCGACGAGGTCATCGAGGAAGCGATCGATGCGTCCAGATGTGTTGTGGTCATGTGGTCCGCTCTGTCGGTGAAGTCGAGGTGGGTTCGCACCGAGGCGGAGGAAGGCGCCCATCGGGGGATTCTCGTCCCCGTCCGTATCGATGATGTACGCATACCGCTTGCGTTTCGGCGCATACAGGCAGCGGACCTCATCGGGTGGAACGGCTCAGCAGAATCCCCGGCCTTCCTGAAGCTGGCGGCGGATATCGAGTCGGTACTTGGGCCACCCCCCGCCGGGGAGGAAGCCAGGCGGAAGGCCGAAGAGGAACGTGAGGCGGAGGCGTCGAGGCAACAGGCGGAATTGAAACGCAAGCACGACGAAGCGAGACGTGTTCGGGAAGAGGCGGAACGTCGAGACAAGGAGAAGGCCGGGCGGAAGGCCGAAGCGGACGGCAAGGTAGAGGAAGAGAAAGGAAAGGAACGCGGCGGCGAGGAAGAAATCAGGAGCAATGACGAGGAGCCGAACCGATCAACGACACAAGGTCGTCGCGCGAATAGGCCAACCCTTCTCACGCTCATTGTCGTGAGTGTGCCAATCGTGTTGATCGTCTCCGTGCTTCTGACCAGGATGGAGAGGAACGATCACGCTGTAAGCACGCCATCTGAAGAGCAGCGTGGCCAACCAGAGTCGTTCAAGGACTGTGAATTCTGTCCGGAGATGGTGCGTGTTCCAGCGGGTGAGTTTGAAATGGGCGACCTCCAGGGGGGAGGTAACTCAGATGAGCGACCAATACGCACAGTACGCTTTGCGAAGCCCTTCGCGATCGGCAGGTACGAGGTGACCTTCGCGGAGTTCGATCGGTTTGCCAAAGGGAAGGGAATCGATCCGCCGAATGACCGGGGATGGGGACGGGGCAACCGGCCCGTCGTCAACGTCTCCTGGGAGGCCGCGAAGAAATACGCGACATGGCTTTCCGAGCAGACCGGAAAGCGCTACCGCCTGCCCACCGAGGCCGAGTGGGAGTACGCCGCGCGCGCGGGAACGCGGACCGCCTACTGGTGGGGAAACGACGTGGGAAGGAACCGCGCCAACTGCGACGGTTGCGGCAGCCGATGGGACGACAAACAGACCGCTCCGGTCGGATCTTTCCCGGCAAACCCTTTCGGCCTTTCGGATACGGCGGGTAACGTCTGGGAGTGGGTGCAGGACTGCTGGCATGAGAACTACCAAGGCGCGCCGGAGGATGGCAGCAAGCCCTGGGGTGAGGAGGACGGTGGAGTTTGCCAGCGGCGCGTTCTGCGCGGCTGCTCCTGGAGCTACGGCCCGGGGTTCCTTCGCTCGGCGTACCGCTGGTTCTACCCCGGCTTCTGGGACAACTACTGGGGGTTTCGTCTGGCCCAGGACCTGTAGCCCTTTTTTCTTTGTCCTTTTACCCTTTGTGTTTTTGTTCTTGATTTGATCTTCATGTTGTCATGACCGATTCGACCCCGCAGGCCGTACAGGCCTGCCACCAGATCCTGTTATGGATGATTCCGCAACTGGACCGTTTTCCACGCGCCCGGCGCTTTACCTTGGGTGAGCGGCTGGAAACCAGCCTGCTGGAGGTCCTCGAACTGCTGGTCGAGGCCGCCTGGTCGCGGGACAAACAAGCGGTGCTTCGCCGTGCGAACCTGCGTCTCGAAGCACGCCGGCCACGCCGACACGCACGGACTGCGCAAGCGGATCTTTTCCGGGGTACTATTCCAGCGGGGACCGGGCCGTTAAGGAAACCCTGAACAAATGGCTGCGACGGCGCATCGCTGCGTTGCGCGGTGCTCTCTCCCTCGCCTATCTACCTGATATGTCTCGGTCGCTGCGCTCCGTGCGCCTTGCGCTGCATCCATCTCGCTCATTTGTTCAGGGTTTCCTTAGGCGAGCAGCGCGTTCTGCGCGGCGGCTCCTGGAACAACAAACCGAGGAACCTTCGCTCGGCAAACCGTAACAGGAACAACCCCGGCAACAGGAACAACAACAGGGGGTTTCGTCTGGCCCAGTCCGCCCGCGCGGCAAAGCGCCTCAGCCCGGAGCCGGCCCGTTCACGGACGGGCCGGGTGTGGTGCGCGGGTGTCCATGAGTCCGGTTCCCGGCCTCGCAGGGAAGGGAGCGCCGAATAGCAGTGACAGCGACGTCAGGGGCCGGGGCTGGTAGGTCTTCACCGAAGGTCCCGGCTCCGTTTGAGAACCCTCTATCGCAGAAGTCGATGCCCCTTTCAGGGTCCGATCCGATCGATACGATCTCGAAAAGGTGCGGGGTGATTACTTCGATCGGACCAGCATGTGGAAGACCGACGGGCATCAAGTCGAAGATGCCTGCCCCGTTTCGCTTGCCGCGCGGCGCCCTGAAGGATCTGCGCTCGGGTCCTTTTCTGAATTCGAGTCGACGCTGTGCTATATGGCTTGGAAAGCGAGGGAGATCGGCATCACCAACTTCACACATCGGCGCTACCAGGCAATCGGGGGGAAGCCATGCCTCATGTCACTTTTATTCACGGGATTATGAACAAGCCCCCGGCGGACCAGCTGCTTCAAATCTGGTTGCGGTCGCTGGCTGGAAACGATGGCCTCGATCTGGACGGAGAGGGCGTCACCTATTCCATGGTGTACTGGGCCGATGTCCTGTACGAAAAGCCGCAGGACACGGGCGCCATGAATGAGAGTCTGGGGAGCGAGGCATCGCCCGAGAAGAGCGAGGAAGACGAGTCCTGGCGGGTTGGGCTGGAAGGAAGGGAGAAAGAGATCGTGGATCGCCTGGCCGCCAGGTTGCGGTTCGACGCCGCGGCACCTCAGGGTGATGACGAATACGAGCCCCGGCAGGCCGATATCGGAGCGGAATTCGAACGTATCCCGCTACCCTGGTTCATCAAGCGGCGCGTCATGAAGGCGCTGCTCAAGGATGTGCATCACTATCTGTTCAATTCAGAGTTCAGCCCGAGGGATGGTGAAACCTATCGGGTGCTGGACGAGATCCGGAAACGATTCGTGCGGGCGGTCACGGAGGGGAACGAGATCGAGCAGTCGAAACCCGATCCGGGCAAGCACGTCGTTGTCAGTCACAGCATGGGTACGGTGATCGCCTACGATTGCCTGAAGCGGGTACCTGATTGTCCCGAGGTAAATAGTCTGATGACCATCGGCAGTCCCCTTGGCCTGGATGAGGTTCAGGACCTGTTGCAGCCGGAATGGACCCGGGAGAACGGGTTTCCCAGTGAGCGGGTTCTGAGCAGCTGGGTCAACGTCTACGACAAGCTGGATCCGGTTGCCGGCTTCGATCCCAATCTCTCAAATGATTACCGACAGGCCGGCGTGGAGGTCGTAGACGATATCAACGAGCAGAACGAAGGGAAATGGCGGCACAATATCAGTAAGTATCTCAGCAAGCCCAGGCTGCGCGACGCCTTGGAGAACATGGTCTTCTAGGAGCCTGTCGGACTTAGGTGATCGTAGCGAGCATGATGGGAGAGCGAGATCGAATGTTCACGATTTTGAGGCGCATAGTGGGCCTACGCAACGAAAAATCGGGGGCATTTGAGCCGAGCTCCCATCAGCGCAGTAG
>JAJDOJ010000268.1 GCA_022340215.1 Gammaproteobacteria bacterium | reverse complement strand
ATATACCAGATCGCGTCGGATTTTCGTTCGTCATCAAGGCGCGACAACAGGCGCATAGTCGAACTATGTCACTGTTGTCGCAACACAGAGGACGGACGACAAAGACAAGCAGGATGGTATGTCATTTGACAGAAATCGCCTAAGGCCGGCGAAAGGGTGGGAATCCGCCAGACGTACCTCACAATCCTGGACCCGCGCCTCGTGCGCATGCGACATCTTGCTATGGTGTCCAGTCAGCCTGAGCGCATTGCCCGGTTAAATGGATTCGACGCGCAGCCCCAGGATGTGTTCCGAGGGACAGGATATGACCCATCTCAAGGGCCAATACCGCTACGCCAACAGAGTGATGGCGATGGTGATGGCCGGTGGCCAGGGTGCGCGGCTGCAACCGCTCACCCACAAGCGCTCCAAGCCTGCGGTGCCCTTCGGGGCCCGCTACCGTATCGTGGACTTCGTGCTCAGCAACCTGGTTAACTCCGGGATCGTCACCATCTACCTCCTGGTGCAGTACAAGTCCCAGTCGCTGATCGAGCACATCCGCAAGGCCTGGACCATATCGCCCCTGTTCCCGGACCAGTACGTCACCGTCGTGCCGCCCCAGATGCGGGAGAGCCATGGCTGGTTCGCCGGCACCGCGGATGCGGTCTGCCAGAATCTCAATCTGATCGAGCACCAGCACCCGGAGCTGGTCCTGGTGTTCGGCGCCGACCATGTCTACCGCATGGACATCAATCAGATGATCGGGTTTCACCTGGAGCGCGATGCGGAGGTCACCGTGGCCGCTCTGCCCGTCCCGCTGGAGCAGTCATCGAGCTTCGGCATCATCGAGGCGGACGCGGACGGACGCATCCGGGGCTTCCTGGAGAAGCCCCGACACGCCACACCGATGCCCGGTGACACGAACCGGGCCTATGCTTCGATGGGCAACTACCTGTTCAACGCCGCCAGCCTGGCAGGGGTGCTGCGCAAGGCCCACGGGCGCGGTGAGACCGACTTCGGCGCGCATGTGCTGCCGCGGATGCTGGAGACGCGCCGTGTCTTCGCCTACGACTTCGCCAGTAACGAGATTCCCGGAATCAAACCTTACGAGGAAACGCAACCGGCTTACTGGCGGGACGTGGGTACGATCGATGCGTATTTCGAGGCCAATCGCGACGTGCTCGGCGCCACGCCGCGCTTCGATCTGTTCAACCCTCAGTGGCCGCTCTATTCCAGCAATTACCAGGGACCGGTGGCCCAGGTTATCGGTGGGGAGATCGACAACTGCCTGCTGGGCGCGGCTTCGGTGATTCACGATGCGCGCCTGCGCAATTCCATCGTGCGCCGTGAGGCGGTGGTCGAAGAGGGGGCCGACATCGAGGACTGCATCATCATGGACTACGTGCGCGTGCGACGCGGTGCGCGGCTGCGCCGCACCATCGTCGATCGCCACAACCTGATCGAGAAGGATATGCGAATCGGCTTCGATCCAGTGGAGGACGGCAACCGTTACACGGTGAGCCCCGCAGGGGTCGTGGTGATCCCTAGGGGACGTATACCCTACTATGCTCGCGACTCGCGGGGCTACGGGATCGGGTACGCCGAGTAGCCTGTGCCACAGCAAAGGTGCGCGGCAAACCCGGTGCCTCGTGCCGGCAAACCGCATTTCACCCGAATCGCCTCTCGAGCCGGGTGCGTGTCTCGAGTGGATCGGCTCGAACAAGAATCGGGAAATGGCCTCGATGTGGCTGCGGAAGGGCAGCACCCGGGCGCCAGCCGGCATGATCTCGTCGGTGGAGGTATCGTTGCCGGTCTTGAGCAGCACCGGTCCCCGGATGCGGTTCGGCAGGGGCTCGAGCTCTGGCAGCGGCTGGATGTTGGGACCCTTCTCGATTGGTCCGGATTGTCCCTCGGGCAACGGCGGCAGGAGCATCGTGGTGTTGACGGCCACCTTCCCGGGGTCGACGAAGCGCGGGTAATCCATGTCCAGCGTCCGGGGATCGGTGATTACGCCGCGCAGTGCCGAGGCGGTCGCGGTCTCCGGGCGGCACAGGTAGACCTCGTCCTCCTTGGTCCCGGAACGACCCGGAAAATTGCGCGGCACGGTGCGCAGGCTGATCCGGCCGGTGGCGGGCGCCTGGTCCATGCCGATACAGCCGTGCGCCGCTGCGCACGAGATTTCCCAGCAGTCCCGTAATGATCAGGGTTTCCAGTTGCTGGCGCGATGTCGGATTGACGTCGAAGGAGACCTCGGGGTGGACCTGTCGCCCGTCGACCATGAGCGCCGGCACCGCGAAATCCCGCAGCCCCATGTTAGCGATCACGTGGCGGTCCATCGCGCCGAGGTGATCGAGACCCGGACCGTAGTACTCGATGATCCTGTTCACGCCGCCTTCCACGCCATGGCAACGCAACATCTCCAATATGACGTCCTTGGCGCTGACCCAGTCTCCGAGGCGTCCGGTGAGCCTGACACCCATGACCTGGGGCATGGTGAGATAAAAGGGCTCCCCGGTGATGGCAGCGGCCACTTCCAGTCCGCCCGCCCCGATCGCCAGCATTCCCAGTGCCCCGGCGGCGCAGCTATGGCTGTCTCACCCCAACTGGGTGGCGCCGGGGCGGCCGAAGCGTTCCATGTGTACGGGATGACTCATGCCGTTGCCGGGACGGCTGAACCACACGCCGAATCTCCGACAGGGCTGTCATGCGTCATTCATCTCCATGCCCCGCGCGTACAGCAGGACGACCGGAAAATCCGGGAACAGGATGCCCGCGGGCAGCCCATAGCGGTTCTGGATGCGTTCGGGACGCAGTTCCTCTCCCGTGAGCACGTTCGTGTAGGCGCACCCGGAGAGCGAGGCGGGCAGCTCGATGCGGGTATCACGCCACAGGGATCGCTCCGTCGGCGTTAGATGTTCCACACCCAGTAGTTGTCCGACCAGTCGCGGCGCGGCCGCGATCACGGCGAGCGCTCCGCGCCGGCGCGCGAACCCGCACAGGTGTTTGGCTCGCTGGCCGGTCATCGTTAATGGCAGGTAGTCGCCGCGCTCGAAGAGCGCTTGGGCCCGCCTGCGTAACCCCAGGCACTTCCAGGTGAGGTAGAGCTTGATCCGGCCGTCTTCGAGGTCCTCCACGAGGCCCCGCAGGCGCTCGCGCGGCACCGCCCCGCTGCCGAAGTCGCGCTCGAGCTCCTCGAGCAACGTGCGGCGCAACGGGAAATCCACGGTGCGCCGGTTGTCCGGATCCACCAGACTGAAGTCCCAGAGCTCGTTGCCTTGATAGATGTCCGGAACCCCCGGCGCGGTCAGCTTGAACAAAGTCTGTGACAGGCTGTTGAACAGGCCGATCCGGGCGATGCGGCGTTGAAACGGCCGAAAGTCGCTGACGAACCGCGAATTGGCGAACGGATCGAGCACCGCGTCGATGAAGTCGTGCAAGGCCGACTCGTACTCGGGATTGGGGTTCACCCAGGAGGTATGCCGTTTGGCCTCGCGGGCCGCCTTGAGCATGTAGGTCCGAATGCGCTCGACGAAGACGGACAGGGCGGATTCATCGAGGGGCTCCAGGGGGCAGGCGCCGATCAGCGTCTGATACAGCAGATACTCGTCATTGGACGAGGGAGCCGGCCCGCCCTCGGTCTCTCGTTTGTGCGCATGGTTTATCTGCGCCCAGCGGCTCGCATGGTCCCGCCACGCCGCGGGCAGCTCGGAAAGCGCATGAATGCGCGCGCGCACGTCCTCGGCGCGTTTGGTGTCGTGCGTGGACGTACTCAATAGCGAGCCCGGCCAATCCTTCCGGCGCCGTGCGTTGGCGAGGTGGAACTCGGCGACCGGTGTTCCGAACCGGTCCGGCTCGCCGCCGACCTCGTTGAGGGAGACGAGGCGGTTGTATCGATAGAATGCCGTATCTTCCATGCCCTTGGCGGTGACCGGACTGGTGAGCTGCTGGAATTTCATCGCAAAGCGAGTAACGCGCGCGCGGTAGGGGGCGTCCTTGCCCTTTGCCTGGCGGTTCAGGATGACGTCGCGCACGAAATCGAAGATCGTCAGGTCGGCCGCCGCCGAGCGCCGCCGGGCCGCCGCGACCGCCTGCTCGATGTATGCTTCGTCGCCCGGCGAGGATCCGTCGGCGGTCACGTAGGTGCGATATACCGGAAAGCAGGCGATGACGGTCTCAAGGGCCTGGCGCAGGCCGGTGAGCGTGAAATCGCGGCTGTGCGTGTCCGTTTCGGCAATGCGCGCCAGCTCGGTCGCCAGGACGTTGAGCTCGCTGGCAAGCGCCTCCTGCATGATCAGCTTCTTGCTAGCGAAAGCCACCTCGGAAAACGATGCGGGCTCGCCCGTGAATTCGCCATAGCTGCGGTTCATCGGTGCTTTGGCGTCCGCGTCGACGCTCAGACCCCCGCAGACGCGCGCGAAGTCGTAGCCGGTGGTGCCGTGTACGCGCCAATCGGCAGGGAGTCGTTCGTCGGCGGCGAGAATCTTCTCCGCCACGATGTAAAGCGGTTTGTCTTCGACGTTGCCTTCGATATCGCCGTGGCCCGCCGCGACCAGTGACGTCACGTGCTCCTGGATGCGCTGGAAGTAGCGGGCCGGATCGAACAGGCCGTCGGGGTGGTCGATGCGCAGTCCCTGCAGACGACCCTGGGCAATAAGCTCGAACAATAGGCCGTGGGTGGCATCGAACACGTCACGGTGCTCCATGCGCAGGGCGGCCAGCTCGTTGATATCGAAAAAGCGCCGGTAATTGATCTGGTCTGCGGCGACGCGCCAGAAGGCCAGGCGCCAGGCCTGTACCTGCAGCAGCTCGTGGAACAGGGTGGGGTCGGCCGGATAATCCTCGGCGCCGTTGAAGTCCCGCAGTGCTTCGTCGATGTAGCGGGCGATATCGGCGTCACTCGCGTACATTTGCGCCAGTCGCTGTTTGTGAATCTGCCCGTCGCGGGATCGTTCGGCGATCGCTCTTGGCGTTGTGTTAATGCGCAGGGGCAGCTTGGCGAAGGCCGTCATCAGGCTGGCGAATCCGAGCGCACTAGAATGCTCAGCCCCGAGACGTTCGGCCAGGTGCGCCTGCCGATGCGCGAAAATGCGCGGATATTCCCGGGGGTCGAGCGGGAAGCGGTGCTCGAAATAGTCCACCGAGAAGGCCCCGTTTGCGGCGTCGAAGACGAGTATCAGACTGCCCCGGTCGAGCACGTTGCCGTAGTGATCGTCCAGAACCGGCAACAGGACCTTGCCACGCAACTCCTCCTTCAAGGGGTTCCAGTCGATATCGAAGAACTTCGCGAATCGCGAGGCCGGCCCGTTCTCCAGCACGTCCAGCCACCAGGGATTGTCGTGCCCCATGATGCCCATATGGTTGGGGACCACGTCGAGTATCAAGCCCATGTCGTGGGATTGCAGGGTGTCAGTGAACCGTTGGAAGGCGGGCTGGGCGCCGAGCTCGGGGTTCAGGGCATTGTGCTCGACGATGTCGTAGCCATGTGCGCTCCCGGAGCGCGACTTGATCAGCGGCGAGGCATAGCAGTGGCTGATGCCGAGCGCGTCCAGGTAGGGCACGAGCGCGGTCGCATCGTCGAGCGTGAAATCCCTGTTGAACTGCAGCCGGTAGGTTGCTCGCGGTATCCGCGCGCAACCTACCGGCCGTTCGGCCGCGGGCAGGGCCGGAGGCCTGACCGCGGTACCGCGAGCCTCTCGCAGGGCCGCGAACAGCGTCGCGATGCGCGGTTCGTCCGGCCACGACTCGATCTCCAGGCTCTGCTTGCGCTGCCAGTTGGGATGCGCGTCGATGGTGCCCGGCAGGTTGGACTGTTCGGACTGGCCGAGCATATCCTCGGGCTGCACCACCAGTACACGCGCGGGTGCTTTTGCCAGATACAGGTGAACCGCGCAGGCCAGCTCCGCGGTCATCTCGGGGGTGGACACCGGGTTCACGTCCGCGCCTTCGGGCAGCAGTCCTTCGCGCTCGAGCGCGATCAACAGGCGCGCACGGTCCTCGGCTCGATGGATCACCTGTTTCTCGTAGTCTTCCTCCGAAGGGAACAGCTCGAGTCGCCGCCGCCACTCGATATCGTGTCCGGACCAGAAACCCGTCAGGGTGGGCAGGTCGTGCGTGCTGACTGAAATCAGGGCCTGGGCGGGGTACTCTTCGGGTGCCCGGAAGCCGCCATCTTCGTTCTTCTCGAAGTACAGGAGCCGGTACGAGAGCACGCCTCGGGGGTTGAGGGTCCTGCGCACCGCATCGGGTACCGTGCCCAGGTCTTCACCGATCACCAGACAGCGATTGCGCTGACTTTCCAAGGCGAGGATGCCGAGGAGGTCTTCGAAGGGATAACGGACATAGGCCCCGCCGGCCGGCGCACTGCCGGCCGGGATCCAGAACAGCCGCCAGAGCGCCGTCACGTGATCGATACGCAGGGCGCCTGCGGCATGCATGTTGCTTCTGAGTGTCGCGATAAAAGGCTCGTAGGCCGATTCGCGCAGGCTTTCGGGGACCCACGGCGGAAGCCCCCAGTCCTGGCCCTGCAAATTGAAGTCGTCGGGCGGCGAGCCGATCCGGGCATCCAGGGCGTAAAGCGCCTGATTGGCCCAGGCCTCGGAGCCGCCGCAATCGATGCTTACCGCGAGGTCCTGATAGATGCCGACGCCGAGGCCGAGCTCGAAGGCGCGACGTCCCGCGGCGCCCAGTTGCCGCTGCGCTTGCCATTGCAGGTACTCGAAGAATGTCACGCGCTCGACGTTCTCGCCGGCGAAGGCCGCGACGGCCCCGGAATCGGGATCGCGGTAGGCCTCGGGCCAGACCGGCCAGCCCCATATCGACGGGTCCCCGCGATGGAAATGCTCCTGCAACGCCTCGAACAGGGCATGGCGATGAAGCGGCTTTCCCTGCCGGGCCTGAAAGGATCGAAACGCCTCGGCCCGCATGCTGCCCGGCGAGAGATGTCGTTCGCGAAAGTGCCCGTATAGCTGTTCGAGCACCTGGAGTTTGAGATCCGCAACCTGCACGTAGTCGACATGGTCCGCTGCCCGCAGGGCGCGAAGCCGCGCCTGAAAATCCTCGCTTGCGACCTGTTGCAGCGGCTCGCCCAGTTCTGCGAAATCCGGTATCGCTTCCACGTCGAGATACAGGACATTCAGGAACATGCGGCTCGAAGGACTGTAGGGGCTGGCGTGCCCGGGATTATCAGGAAATGCGGCATGCAGAGGGTTCAGACCGACCACCCCTGCCCCCTCGCGGGCGGCAAGCTCCAGCACGCGCGTCAGATCCGTGAAGTCGCCGATCCCCCAGTTGCGCTGGGACCGCAGCGAGTAGAGGGGCATGGTGACCCCCCAGACACGGCCCTCGTCCTGGATCGCCTCGGGTTGGTAGCAGGCGGGCGGCGCGACGATGAGGGTCATCGTGGAGCGGTTGGGAGCCTCGATCTCGAAGCGGTGGTAGCCCGGGACGGGCGGCTCGGGCAGGGCGAGGACCATCCGCTGCCAGGGCTCCCCGTCAACGCTGCGCCGCTCGCGCAGCTCGAGCCCGGCAGGGATAAACTCACCTGTCCTGTGCCACCCGCCTTCTTCTACAAGTTTCCAGTGCCAGGTTTCGTCGGCCCGGGTCGCGGGGAGGCTGAGCTCGATTTCGAGCGTGCCGGCGCCCGAGCGCACGACCTTCACCGGTGGAAGAAGGCGCCGCCACTGCCGGGCCTCGGTTCGCTCCAGGGTAGTGCGCGCCTCGGCTTCGCCGCCGGCGTCCACACCCATGGCGCGCAACAGGGCTCGGCGCGTATCGTCCGATACGATATGGGGATGCCCCCAGATGTCGGTGTACTCCGGGGCGATGCCGAAGCGCGAGCAGAGCCGGTCGAATGCGGAGGCGTTCATTTTCGCGCCGGGCGGCCGGGCCGCTATCCCCCCTCCAGGAAGTATGCGACACCCCACGGCGGCAGGCGATGCGCAGCCAGCTCGGTGACGAATTCATCGGGCTGGGCGTAGAGCGGTTCCCCCGGCGGCGGTTCGAAGTCCTGCAGCGGCAGAGGCACCGGGGTCGGATTTGCCAGCAGCGAAAGCCTCGCACCGTCGCCCAGGCGCCAGTTGGCGAAAATCCCTTTGTCGTCGAGTACGCGAAATGTCGCCACTTCGCCGCGTATGCCACGCAACCGAGGGACGATCCGCTCGCGCCGCAAGCGCAAAAGGAGCTTGTAGAACTTGCGCCGGCGTGCATGTCCGGATTCGAGCAGGCGTTCCCAGTCGAGCCGGCTGCGCACGAAGGTGGCGGGATCGTTGGGGTCGGGAATACGCACCCTCGTCGAGCGATCGGAGAAGCGTTCGAAACGCGCGAACTCCTCGCGCCGACCCTCGGTTACGGCCCGCGCCAGGTCGCCTTTGAAGTCACAGAAATATTGGAAGGGGGCGCATGCCGCGAACTCCTCGCCCATGAACAGCATCGGGGGGGAAGGCGCGAGCAGTCGCATGACGGCCGCCGCGCGCACCGCCTCGGGTGGAGCCAGGGAATCGATGCGCTCGCCGAAGGCTCGGTTGCCGACATGGTCATGGTTCTGCATGGAAGAGACGAACGCCAGGGGTGGAAACGCCGCACTCGGCTCTCCGCGCCGTCGGCCCTGGCGAAAGGCCGAGGGCTCGCCCTGGTAGGCGAATCCTTCGGCCAGGCTGCGTGCCGTGTACCATGCGGGGCGATCGACATAGTCCGCGTAATAGCCGTCGCCCTCCCCGGTCAGCAACACGTGCAGGCCGTGATGGATGTCGTCGTTCCATTGTGCATCGTACCAGCGGGGGCTTCCGTCGGACCGGCGTGTCAGATAGCGCACGGCGTTGTCATCGTTCTCCAGGACCAGATGGATGTGCCGCTCCCGGCCGGGACCTCGGCGCACTCGTTCGGCGAGTTCAACCAGGATGCCGGGCCGCGAATCGTCGGCGATGGCGTGCACCGCGTCCAGGCGCAGGCCATCGAAATGGAATTCTTCCAGCCAGTAAAGCGCGTTGTGGATGAAGAATTCCCGCACCGTGCGGCTGCCTGCCCCGTCGAAGTTGATCGCCGCGCCCCAGGGGGTATGGCGGTGAGCGCTGAAGAACTCCGGGGCGTAGAGATGCAGGTAATTGCCCTCGGGGCCGAAGTGGTTGTAGACAACGTCGAGGAAGACCATGAGACCGCGTTCGTGTGCGGCCTGTACCAGGGATTTGAGCGTGTCCGGGCGGCCATAGCGACTTTCTGGGGCGAAGTGCAACACGCCGTCATATCCCCAGTTGTGCCTTCCGGGAAAGTCGCTCACGGGCATCAGTTCGATGGCGGTGACACCGAGGTCCGACAGATAGTCGAGTCTCGCTTGGACCCCTTCAAACCCTCCCTGTTCGCTGAATGCGCCCACGTGCAGCTCATAGATCACGGCCTGTTCCCAGGGCCGACCCCGCCAGTCATCGTCGCGCCAGTTGAAACCGTGCGGATCGATCACCCGGCTCGGGCCGTTAACATCCTGTGGCTGGCAGCGCGATGCGGGGTCGGGAACCCGTTGGCTCTCATCGATCCGATAGCTGTAGAGGGTTCCGGCTTTAGCCAGCCCGGTGGCGATGCCGAACCAGCCCTCGTCCTCGACGGCCAGTGGGATCAGCGCCTCGGATTTGTGGCCCTGAAGGCACAGCTCGACCTTTCGGGCACCCGGCGCCCACAGCCGAAACCGCACCTGGCCGTCGTCCTGTATCTCGGCGCCGAACGGCATGGGATGACAGCGTTTCATGCCTGGTTGCGCGCATGGATCAGGAACGCGAGTGAGCGGCCCTGCAAGGGGTACCTGTCCCCTGTACGGATGTCCCGCCGTGCGCCGGCGCCGTCGGCTACACCGGTGTCGATGACGACCGACCAGCGGTCGATACCGTCGATGTCGGGCACACAGAAGGGGATCTTCTCGTGGTGAGCGTTCAACAACATCAGGACGTCATCGTCTGAGATCAGGCGCCCGTGCGCATCCCGTTCCAGCATGCCCTCGCCCGGCGTGCAGATGCCCAGGTAGCGGGCGAAGGCGTGTTGCCATTCCTCTTCGCTCATCTCGGAACCGTCCGGGTTGAGCCAGTAGATATCCTTGATGCCCGTGCCTTCGATCAATGCCCCCGCAAAGAAGCGACGGCGCCGAAAGTTGGGATGCCGCCTGCGAAGTGAGATCAATTGACGCACGAATTCAACCAGGGCCGTGTGGTCTTCGTCCAGGGTCCAGTCGACCCAGCTCGTTTCGTTGTCCTGGCAGTAGGCGTTGTTGTTTCCGCCCTGGGTTCGGCCCATCTCGTCCCCGGCCAACAGCATGGGCACGCCCTGGGACAGCAACAGCGTGGCCAGAAAGTTGAGCTTTTGACGCGCGCGCAGGGCGCGTACGTGGGGATCGTCGGTCGGCCCCTCGACGCCGCAATTCCAGCTGCGGTTGTGGTCCTCGCCGTCCCGATTGCTTTCGCCGTTGGCTTCGTTGTGTTTCCCGTTGTAGCTCACCAGATCGTGCAGGGTGAAGCCGTCATGGGCGGTCACGAAGTTGATGCTCGCGTAGGGCCGGCGCCCGTCCAACTCATAGAGATCGCTCGAGCCACTGAGACGGGATGCCAACTCGCCGATCACGCCGCCTTCCCCTTTCCAGTAGTCCCGCACCGCATCGCGGTACTTGCCGTTCCATTCGGTCCAGCCCGGCGGAAAATTACCGACCTGATAACCGCCCTCTCCCAGGTCCCAGGGCTCGGCGATCAGTTTGACCCGGGAAAGCACCGGGTCCTGGTGGATGATGTCGAAAAAGGCGCCGAGTCGGTCTACCTCGTGCAGCTCGCGCGCCAGTGACGCGGCCAGGTCGAAGCGAAAGCCGTCCACGTGCATCTCCAGCACCCAGTAGCGCAGGCTGTCCATGATCAGCTGCAAGACCCGCGGATGCATCATGTTGAGGGTGTTGCCTGTTCCGGTGTAGTCCAGGTAGTAGCGCGGCTCGTCGCCTACCAGCCGGTAATAGGCCGTGTTGTCGATACCCCGGAAACTAAGTGTCGGACCCAGCTGGTTTCCCTCAGCCGTGTGATTGTAGACGACATCCAGAATGACCTCGATACCGGCCGAGTGCAATGTCTTGACCATGGTCTTGAACTCGCTGACCAGTCCGGTTGCCGAGTAGCGCGTGTCGGCGGCGAAAAACCCGATGGTGTTGTAACCCCAATAGTTACTCAGACCCTGCTTGACGAGGTGGCGATCGTTCACGGCGGCGTGCACGGGCATCAACTCGATTGCGGTGATACCGAGGCGCCTGAAGTGCGAGACGATCGGCTCGGTGGCGAGACCGGCGTAGGTTCCCCGCAGACCTTCCGGCACCTCCGGGTGTCGCATAGTGAAGCCTTTGACATCCTTATAATGCGCTGTCCCTCAGCGCCATGTCGCACATGCCGCAGACTTCCATTGCACAACCCCGGCCGACGGCGCGCACCGCGAATCATCCCGGCCATCCCGTCAACGGAATCGCCAGGGCCCGTCGACTAGCCCAATTCGATGCGCTCCTCGGCCGCATGGGAAAGTGCAACCATCACGGTGAGATACTCGCGCACCTGCCGCGTCAGGAGAAAGTTTTCGCGCACGTACTCCCTAGCCTTCTGGCCCATTTCGGCGATGCGCCCTGGCCGGTGCAGCAGGTAGCGGATGCGCAGAGCCGCTCCTTCTGGTGTGCTGACCAGAAATCCTGTGTGGTAATTGATCACCTGAAGGCGTATCCCGCCAGTGTCGCCCCCGATCACGGGCTTACCTTTCCAGAGGGATTCGGTCACGGTCAATCCGAATCCTTCCCGCAGCGACTTCTGCAGGACGATATCGGCAGCGCGTTGCAGTGCATTGATGGCGTCGTGCGCGTCCGGGGGCAGCAGCAACAGGTGGATGTCGGGGTCACCCTCGGTGGCGCTCTGTACATCCCGATAGACGGCGTCTCCCTCGGGGTCATCCGTTGCCGTGCCACCCGCCAGAACCAGCTGGAGATCCGGAACGAATTCCTTGGCAAGTTGGTGGGCCTGTACCACGCCCAGGGGGTCCTTGAACCGGTCGAAGCGCGACACCTGCAGGATCATGGGGCGGTCCCGGTCGAGCCCGAACCGGGTGCACACGGCGTCGATCTCGGTCTGTTCGAGGTCCCGGTTCTTGTCGCTCAGCGGATCGATACTGGGCGGAATCAGGTACTCGGGGTGGGGGAGGCTTTGCGCGAACGCGGCCAGCGAAAAAATGCTGGCGTCGTAGTCCTGCACGAAACGGCGTACATAGCGCCAGACTCGGCGATCTGGATGACTGACATCGATGTGACACCGCCAGACCCATTTTCCTTTCCGATTCGGGCACAGGCCTGCCAGCGGCGCTGGCTGGGGATCGTGGATGAACACCACGTCCGCAGGCTCGAGGATCGAACGCAACTGCTCGGCGTTACGCGCATTGGTCCGTTCATAGGCCTCCAGCAGGTGGTCCGGGATGACCACACGGTTGCCCTGAAGCGCATTATGGAAGCCTTTGGTACATTCATAGAATTGACCTTCACCCGTAATGACCTCCCAGCGGGTGTCGATCCCGAGTTCGCGCATCAGGGGGATCAACTTTTCCAGGATCTCCGCCACACCGCCACCCACGCGGGTGGAATTGACGTGAACGACGGTCATCCCGCGCAGTGGTGCGGCCAGTTGCTGTAAATGGTCGACAATCTCCGCACCAGCGATCTGACCGTATGCGTCAAGCAGACCGGGCATCAACCGGTTCCCCCAAAGTAATCGCCGAAGATCGCCGAAACCTGGTCTCGCAGCTCATTCAGGCTAATGAAATATGGGTCGATGGCGGAAAGCCTTTCTCGCAGCGCTCCGTAGTGATCGCCCCAGCTGCTCAGCCAGAAGCGAAAATCATCCTCGCTGTCGGTCAGGCGCTGGCGGGCGTCGATGAAATGGAAAAAGACACTGCTGGCCGATAGAGACGGGATGATGGCCGCAAGTTGTTCCGGATTCTGGACGGATCGACGAGTATCGAACACCACGGTCTGTGAGCGGATGAATTGAAATTGCCTGTCGACGGGAGCCCAACTCAATACTTCGATTTCATCCAGGCGCTCCTCGACTACGTCGATCAGTTCCTGCCGCATGTCCTCCAGGTCGTGGAATTTACTGGGATCGACGAGAGCAAGCCGCTCGGCCAGCCGTGTGTCGTGAATGCTGTGCCGAACCCATTCGGCGAGGTCATTGCCGTACTCGCGTTCCTCGAATCCCGGGCGCAGCAAACCGCCCCAAAAATGATAGTAGAGGCTGCCACGCTCCACGGTCAGTAGATGATTCCGTAACTCCTTGAGATTCTGAGCTTTTCTTCCTGTGGCAATAGCAATCAGTGCACAATCCTTGAGTGCAAATGGCTGCATCCTTGGCGGTGACGCTGTGTCACGTATCATGTCGACAGACTCGAGCCGTCTATTTCCTTATATATATATATATATAGCACCCGAAGGTGGACATGTGAAAGCGGGTTGGAAAATCGGGGGAGAGCGGCGCCGATGTGCGGGACCGACCGACTTGTATGCGGACAAGGGCCCGGGCTGCAAAATTTTGGCCCGTTGCACGACCCTGCCAGCCATTCGCCACGTCACCGATCGATACGCCAACAACCGTGCTGAAGTCTCCTGCCAACCGACCCGTGAGCGGGAATGGTACGTGCGCCGATTCAAGTGGTCCGGTCAAGCTCAGCGGTTTCTCTCAGTGCATGTGGTTGTCAGCAGCCAGTTTCGAATTGGTCGTCACCTGATGCGGGCCACGCACTGCCGGTTACTTCGTTTCCGGGCATTCGACTAATGGCAGAAGTCGAAATACGATTGATGGGGAGAAAGGATTAGAAATCCGAGCCAGGACTGGATACGCTCCACCAGGTTGACAATGCCGGCGCAGCGTATCCTGGCGCGGCACGCTCGAGTGAGCAATCCGATTCGAGCGATTCACATCTCTTGACGGGGAACCAGGGCGACGTTGACTGAGGAAGTTGTTTGGCCACTCTCCGTGAGCCTGTTGGTATTCGCGGTGGCTGTCGTAACGATTACCGGCTTCGGGATCATGATGACCCTGGTCGCGAGTCAGCTCGCCGAGCGAACCGGCTTGGGCCAGGCCCTGATGGGCGCACTGTTTGTCGGAGGAAGCACGTCTCTGGCAGAGATTGCGACATCGACCACGGCCGCGTACAACGGACATCCGGACTTGGCTGTCAGCAACGCCGTGGGGAGCATCGCGGGGCAGACCGCTATGCTGGCCGTGGCCGATCTTGCTTACCATCGCGCAAACCTCGAGCACGCCGCCGCCTCTGCGGAAAATCTCATGATGAGTGTGTTTCTGATTACCCTGCTCGCAATCCCATTGCTGGCCGCGGGGGTTCCAGACATCAGTCTATGGTCGATCCATCCGGCGAGCCTAGGCCTCGTGGTGACGTACATCTGGGGGATGCGTCTCGTGTCCCAAGCGCATAAGCAACCCATGTGGCATCCTCGCGAAACGCCGGAAACCCGCGTCGATGATGGTCGGGCTCCAGGTCGCGGGCACCACGGATTGGCCGGATTGTGGATGCGATTCATAGTCGCGTGCGCCTTCATGACGTTGGCCGGCTGGCTGCTGGCGCGGTCCGCCGTCGGGATCTCGGTGCACACAGGGCTTTCGGAAACGGTGGTGGGAGGTTTAATCACCGGGTTGTCGAGTTCGCTTCCCGAATTGATCACGGCGGTGACCGCAGTGCGCATTGGTCAACTGACCCTCGCGGTGGGTGATGTATTGGGAGGGAATGCCTTCGATACTCTGGTGGTCGTCATGTCCGACGTGGCCTATCGGCAAGGCTCCATCTACGCCGCCATCTCGCAACAGCAATACTACCTGATCTCTCTTGCTATCTTGCTGACCGGGATTCTAGCCATGGGACTGGTTCGCCGGGAGAAGCACGGAATAGCCAACATCGGGACTGAGAGTTTCTTAGTGCTTTTTCTGTACGTGGGGGCGTTTTCCTTGTTGTTCATCTTCGGTTGACCAGCCAATTTCGGAATGGGCGCTGTGGCAGGCACTGGAACCTCTCGCAGGACGACAACCCGCTGGGCAGCGGGCTTCGCAAGCTCCGCACCGCGCCAGTGAGATACAGTGACGGGTATTGAGAAGGGCCCGCAACGGACCGACGACATCAGCGAAAACAATCCCATTGGCTCAGCATACACCGCCCCCTCAATCCCTTGCTATACCCGTCACGGACGGGTTTTCCCGGCACACACGCCCTCTTCGTCCCGTGGCAGCGTTGCGATTCCTTGCAATAGAGCGGCTATTACGCGTCATCGCGTCTTGACACGAAACGAATATGACACACCCTTTCTCGTGAAAACCTGCCCGCGACGGGTATAAACTAAAACTGGAAGAAGTGCGGTCAGAAAATATATGCGGATTACAGGGGGGCAGTTACGCACCGTTTTGCATACTGACCGCGCTATACGTGACGGAGAAGATCATCGGAAATCAGCGCCAGCGAGAATTAGTACGCAACCTCGCCCGCCCGATATTCTGCGTATCGGTTACGAACCAGATGGCATCTGTTTGCGGGTCGAACACCATGTGTCGTACCGAGCCGCCACCGCTGGGGATGTCGGTCTGACTGAAGAATTTCTCTGTTGCCGGATCAAAGCCGACAAACCGGTTCGGCTGTGGAATGGTTTCCACGAACCAGACCCGGTCCCTGTTGTCGACGGTCATCGCGTACGGCCCGGCTTGTTTGC
>JAJDOJ010000267.1 GCA_022340215.1 Gammaproteobacteria bacterium | reverse complement strand
TACCATCCTGCTTGTCTTTTCGTCCGTCCTCTGTGTTGCGACAACAGTGACATAGTTAGACTATGCGCCTGATGTCGCGCCTTGATGACGAACGAAAATCCGGCGCAATCTGGTATGCCATTTTCCGGCAATCGCCTAAGGTCTCCTCACGGAGGTTGTGGAACTATTATGCTTTTCGCATGCCACCATCGCGCGCACGAGGGAATTTGTCAAATTGATCAACGGGATCAGACTCGATTGGTCTGCTTTCGGAGCGGGTGAGAGGCGGATTTTCTATCGCCCCCTCGTGGTTTCGGGCTGGCTGCCCTATTCAGTTGTGGTTCAATCCTGTCCTTGAAGTGGTCGCTGCCCAGCACCCAGGCCTTGTTGGTGGCGTCTCTGATCTCGGCCAGTGTCTTCTCGGGGATGCGCGCTTTGAACAGGGCACGATAGGCTTTCTGTCTCGCTGGTTCATTCCTGCCGAGTGACTGGTACAGTGTGTGAGGGGTGATCAACTTATCGGGTTCTCCCAATGCATTGCGCCGATAACTCGACCAGGGGTACTCACCAGGATGCTCGACCATACCTTGGGCGCGCACCGGATTGAGCTCGATGTATCGGTAACAGGTCAGGGCATAGGCTTCACTGTCGATCAATGCGGCCTTGAAACGGCCTTCCCACAAGGTGCCGGTACGTTGATAGCTGTAGTTGAAGTACTGGACGTAGTAGCGCCCCAGCATCTGGATCGCCTTGGACAGGCTGTTGTCCTGGTTTGGCGTGATCAGCAGATGGACATGATTGGTCATCAGCACATAGGCATGCAGGTCGCAAGCGTGCCTGTCACAGGCCTGTTTGAGTTTTTCCAGATAGAATCGATAGTCTTCGTTGGCATAGAAGATCGGCTCGCGGTTGTTGCCGCGAATGACGACATGCTGTGGATGTCCGGCCAGAACGAAACGGGGTAGTCGAGCCATGCAGGCAGTCTACCGAAGTTGATGCTGCCTATCAATCGAGTCTGACCCCATTGATATGAAGCCTGTTATGCATAAAAATATCGCCCGAGACCCTTTACTGAGCCGGCAGACAAGATGACCACCATCAGTCCGTATTTCGATATCAAGACCGATTCCCGCGGAAACCAGCACATGGAGGTGTACCTGGATGGCATCGCTCTACTGCGTCTCGTACTCAGCAACAAGGGAACGGCCTTTACCGAGGAAGAGCGGATCGCCCTGGGGCTGGACGGACTGCTGCCCCCGCAGGTCAACACGCTCGAGCAACAGGTCGAGCGGGTCTACCGGGGTTTTCTGCGACAAAGCGATCCCCTGGCGAAATACCAGTACCTGCGGGCGCTACAGGAGCGGACGGAGATTCTGTTCTATGCCCTTCTGGAACGTCATCTGGAGGAGATGCTACCGATCGTCTACACGCCTACGGTCGGGCAGGCGGTACAGGAGTTCAGCTACCTCTACCAGAACCCGCGCGGTCTGTCGCTGTCTCCCATCAACATCGATCGGGCGAGGGAGGTGACGCACAACTACCCATGGCACGATGTCCGCATGATCGTGGCGACCGATTCCTCGGCGATTCTCGGGATCGGCGATCAGGGGTACGGCGGGCTTGCCATCGCCATTGGCAAGCTGGCCCTCTACACGGTAGGCGGGGGGGTGAGTCCGTTTCATACCATGCCGGTCAAGCTCGATGTCGGCACCGACCGGCTTGATCTCATCAATGATCCGTCCTATCTCGGCATCCGGCAGCGCAGGTTGCGCGGCGAACCTTATATGGCCTTTGTCGATAAGTTCGTCGCGGCGATCCGCGCCCGCTGGCCGAAGGCCATCATCCAGTGGGAGGATTTTTCGAAGGAAACGGCGTTTACCCTGCTTGGTCGTTACCGGGACGAGTTGCCCTCCTTCAACGACGACATCCAGGGTACCGGTGCGGTGGCTCTGGCGGGGATCCTCTCGGCGTGCCGGATGAAGGGCGAGACCCTGGAAGATCAGCGCATCGTCGTCTTCGGGGCGGGCGCGGGCGGCATCGGCGTCGCCTGGGCCATACACGAAGGCCTGATGATGGACGGGCTCAGCGAGAGGGAGGCACGCGAGCGGATGTTCGTCGTGGACTCCCGCGGTCTGCTCGTGGAGGGCCGCAAAATGGAGCCGTACAAACAACCCTATGCACAGCGCAGGGAGAGCCTCGCCGACTGGCGTTTCGAGGGCGATGTGCCTAACACCCTGGAGGTGATACAGAATTCGCGCGCCACGGTGTTGCTGGGCCTGAGCGGCCTGGCCGGAGCGTTCAACCAGCCGATCGTGAACGCCGTGGACCACAACACGGCGCGGCCCATCATCTTTCCGCTTTCCAATCCGACCTCCGTCTGCGAGGCACTGCCGGAGGATATCATCGGTTGGACCGAAGGTCGGGCGATCGTCGCGACGGGGAGCCCGTTTGCCGACGTGCTGTTCAACGAGCATAGCTTCCCCATCGGCCAGGGTAACAACGCCTTCATCTTCCCCGGTCTGGGCTTCGGTTCGATCCTTTGCGATGCTGCCAGGATCACCGACCGGATGGTCCTGCAGTCGGCCTGCGCACTGGCAGACTACACCGCGGCGAGACACCTCGAGTCCGGCCTCATCTACCCGCCGGTCAAAGAACTGCAGGAAGTTTCGGTGCGGGTGGCGGCAAGGGTCATCGCCACCGCCCTGGAGGAGGGGGTCGCGGGTAAAACCCATCTCGAGGGACTGGATCTCGACGCATACGTGCGCGGCAAGTTCTGGGTCGCGCAGTATCTTCCCTTAGTCAGGGGTGCGCAGCAAATCGATGTCTCGCACGGGGTCGGATAGCGACTTGCGTCACCGCGCCGCCACCATGATCCGCGATCGTCGTGCCTGACTGGGACGGTGTGTGCAGGGCCATCGGCCGGGTCACCGGGCGCGAGACCACGCCGGCAGGGGCGGTCTCGCTCGGTGGCGGCTGTATCAATCAGGCATTTCGTCTCTCGGCAACCGATGGTCGGTCATGGTTCGTCAAGGTCAACGACGTCGCACACCTGGGTATGTTCGAGGCGGAGTCCGCCGGGTTGCGCGAACTCGCTTCGACCGACGCCATCCGCGTCCCCGAGCCGGTCTGTTGCGGTACCGCGAACCGGCACGGGTTCCTGGCGATGGAGTACATCCCTCTGCGTCCAGGGGGGGATGCCGGGGAGCTCGGTCGGAGGTTGGCCAAGATGCACCATACCAAGGCAGGGATGTTCGGCTGGGATACCGACAATACCATTGGTTCGACCCCACAGATCAACACACCCGGCAGCGACTGGGTGGCGTTCTGGCGCGAGCACCGGCTGGGGTTCCAGTTGCGGTTGGCGGCAAGCAAGGGATATGCCGGTGCACTGCAGGAAAAGGGGACCCGCCTGATGGAGCGGTTCCCTGCCCTGTTCGATAGCTATGACCCGCAACCGTCGCTGTTGCATGGCGATCTCTGGGGCGGGAACTGGAGCTGTGACGAGCATGGTGAACCGGTGATCTACGATCCGGCGGTGTATTACGGCGACCGGGAGGCCGATCTGGCCATGACCGAACTGTTCGGCGGGTTCGGCGGGGACTTCTATCACGCGTATCGAGCCGGGTTCCCCCTGGATCCGGGTTACCCGCTGCGCAAGACGTTCTACAATATTTACCACGTACTCAATCATCTCAATCTGTTCGGCGGAGGCTATGGCGCCCAGGCCGAGGGCATGATCGACCAGGTGCTTTCCCGGCTATAGGCCGGAGACCGCACAGGGGTTCAGCGTTCGGCGCCCATTGCGATGGCACGTTCGCGCGTCAGGTCCGTGGCGCGACGGCGCAGCGCGGCATCGCCAGCGTCCAGCCAGCTGCAGATATGCCCGTCGACGATGCGCTCGAGCGCATCCACGTGTTCGGTCGAGTCGTTGAGGGCGGGGATGTAGTGGAACTCCCGTCCACCGGCGGAGAGGAAGATCTCACGGTTCTGCATATCGATCTCCTCCAGGGTTTCCAGGCAATCCATGGAGAATCCGGGACACACGACGTCGACCGAGGACACGCCTTCCGCCGCCAGCGCGCCCAGGACATGGTCGGTGTAGGGCGCTAACCAGGGGTCACGCCCGAAACGGGACTGGAACGCCACCCGCCATTGACCCGATTCGAGCTTCAGGGTCTCCGCGACCAGGCGGGCCGTCTTGTGACACTGGCAGTGGTAAGGGTCCCCTGCCGAGAAATAGCGCTGCGGGATCCCGTGAAAGGAGAAGATCAGGCGCTCCCCGCGCTCGTGGGTACGCCAGTACGTCTCGATGCTCGAGGCGAGGGCGCCAGTGTAGGCGGGATCGTCCGGGTATCCGTTGACGAGGCGCAGCTCGGGTAGCCACCGCCACTGTTTCAGTTCGTCGGCCACGGCATCAAAGACCGATGCCGTTGTGGTGGCGGAGTACTGGGGATAGAGCGGCAGGACGAGAAGCCGGCGGGCGCCGGCCTCACGCAAGGCCCCCAGCCTGTCGGGGATCGACGGGTTCCCGTATCTCATCGCCGATTCGATCCGTACCGTATTCCCGTGCCTGCCGGTCAGGCGGTCCGCAAGGGCCTTGGCGAGGCGGGTCGAACCGGCGACCAGTGGAGAGCCCGAGTCCGTCCAGATCTTCTGGTAGTTCCGGGCGCTGCGGGCGGGACGGAAATTCAGGATAATCAGTCGGAGGATCAGCCACCACAGCCAGCGGGGCGTCTCGACGACCCGCGGGTCCCAGAGGAACTCACCGAGATAGCGTTTGACCGCCGCGCGGGTCGGCGCGTCGGGTGAACCCAGATTGACCAGCAGGATGCCGGTTACGGAGGGGGCGTCGTGGGCGAAACCCTTAGTCGCTGTATAACGTGTCATCTGCCGTTCGATCCTCAAGGTTTCGCCGGCCTGCCCGGATGCGTTCGCTCTGCTCGGGCGGGCCGGCTACCAGCAGCCCGAAAGCCGCGCATCCGGTTCAGTCGGACTGTTTCAGACGATCGTGCAGCGGACTTGAGCGGGGGAAATGCGCAAGCAGGAACTCCATCTGGTCATTCAGAACACGACGACCCTTCAGATAGACGTATTCGGCGTGGGTCGGGGTAAACGGTACGGCCAGCAGTGCCATCCCGGCCTGCTCGGGTGTGCGTCCCGCCTTGTGGTTGTTGCAGCGCTTGCAGGCGGTAACCACATTGTTCCAGCCGTTCGAACCGCCCTGACTCAGCGGCGTCACATGATCGCGGGACAGATGGTTGTGCGTGAAGCGATCGCCGCAGTACAGGCAGAGGTTGCCGTCACGCCGGAACAGGGTGCTGTTGTGCAGCGGCGGGGTGTAGGGCTGCCTTACCGTGCGGTTGTTTCCCCGGGTCGCGACGATGGCGTTGACCCGGATGACGCTGCGGCCTCCGGTCCTGGCGTTGGTCCCGCCGTGAAGGGCATACAGCAGCGATCCGCAGGCATAGGCGACCTGATTGGCATGATAAAGCCGAGCGGCTTCCCGGTAGTCGATCCATTCGACGGGCATGCCGGAGACATCGGTTCTCAGTACCTGCTGAATCAGTTCGTACACGGTAGACGACAACCCCCGCGGTCGGGAATGCGTGCGCAATGTACCTGTTTTGGCCTTAGTTATGCAACGCTAGCATGCCGATCAATCTGGGTGTCCATCGCCACGGATCCCGGGTCGCTCTACGCCGCCACCGCCCCTTTGTGGCTGCCGCTGGTGTGCTTTTTTTGTGTGGCGTTTGCCTGTGGGATTCTCGGGGGAGGAAAACCACCTGTTCTTCGCGGACAACACCCGAATTCTTTATGGAGACGGCCAGAAGATGGCCACCGAACCGATCAGCGGTGTCAAGACGCTGGGGAAGTCGGTCTCCGGCGCCCTTCCGGTGGCCGGAGTGGTCTATCCGAGTTCACCGCGAGGTGGTCCCACCCCCTTGGTCCCTGGCACGTCCCATGGCCGCGCTCGTTCGGGCGATGAGCATCTCCGCGTAGTCGCCGGGCACCATTTCGGCGACGCCGATCGAAACGGTGAACGCCGGCATCGGGTCGCTGTTGCGTTGCGGATCGCAAAGCCGGCTCGATGCCTCGCGTAGCCGGTGCGCTACCCGTTCGGCCTCGTTGACATCCGCGCCGGGCAGGATCGCCATGATCTCCGCACCCTCGCATCGGGCGGCCATGTCCAGGGTACGGAGTTCCACCTCGATGGCCGTCGCCAGTTCCCTCAGCGTCTGGTCCGCCGTCGAGTGTCCCCAGATCGCGTTGTATCTACCGAATCCGTCCACAGAGAGGGCGAGCAGCGACAGGTGTCGGTTGCAGACCACGCAACGTGACATCTCGAAGGGCAGCGTCTCGTTCAGCCAGCGAAGGTTGTAGAGGTCCGTCAGTGGATCGGCATACGCCTCGCGGCGATACTTCTCCTGCATCTGGCGCGAATAGAAAACGACATTCGTGACGTTGAGCAGGCGCCTGGCGAACAGTTCCAGCAGTTGTCGGGCAAAGGACGGGTCGCGATCGATGAAGCCCCAGAAAGCTTCCCTAGGGATCTCGAGCAGCAGGGCGCGTGTCTCCGCCTTGACGATCGCACTGGTGGGCTGGTCTCCGATGATGGACATCTCGCCTACCGTCTCACCTTCACGCAGAACGGCCAGTGCAAAGTCGTCTTCCCGCAGGTGTATTGAGAGCCGCCCTTCCAGGATGACATAGATCCGGTCGTTGGCCATCCCACGTTGCAGAATGATTTCGCCGGCCTCGACCTCGCGTTGGCTGCAACGGGCCAGCAGGTCGTGGTTGCGCTCCAAATCCAGCCTGCCGAAGAGGCTGAGACGCGTCAGCGAGGCGATATTGACCTCGTCCCGGTTCTCGATCTCGACTTGCACTGCCTGTTGGTTGTTGTTCGGCATCTCGATGGGATACTACACTAGAAATTTTCCATGTGCGTAGTCAGGTCGTAGATCGACGCAGTGTTTGCCCTGTCCAGCCGTTTTCTCGGCGGCTCGTACATGGGAGGATAGCGGGAATTTTTCCTTCTGCCCGAAACATGTCGGCATCCTGCATTGCCAGTTCGGCATTCCCTGAAACGTGTCCCTGTCAATGCCTCTTGCGGCCTGCCCTGGCTGTTTATGCACATCGGTTTTGCATGATGTCCGGATGGTTTGTTGCGCCGGTTCCTGATCTGGCATTCACACCATTAAGGTTATAACTCATTGAATTATAAGCTTATAAAGAGGTGTATATTTTTTACCCAGTTTGTGGAAAACATTGTAGAAAGCGCGAACCTGGCCGTTACGCTACAAATTGCGCACAGAGTTATCCACAGAAGTTGTGGATAACTCTATTTTTTGATGAAGAGATTCTGACTTGGTGAGCCAAAGAAGAAATCACCTCAGGTCGGTCGTGTAGACCGGAAGCGCCTGGTGCCCTCGGTTATCTACTATCACGTCGCCCTGCCCGTACCGCTTGGTGACCACTTCGACTATCTGGGACCGCCCGGACTGCAGGGGATGAGCCTGTCCGACGGTGTGCGTGTCAAGGTTCCCTTCGGGCGCCGTACCCTGGTCGGAATGATCGTCGGAAGTAGTGCAACCTCAAACGTACCTCCCTCCCGTCTCAGACCGATCATCGAGGTTCTCGACGATACCCCACTCTGTACTATGGGGATGCTGTCGTTGTTACGGTGGGCCGGTCAGTACTATCGTTACGCCCTCGGCGAGGTGATCCGGACCGCGCTTCCGGTGCGGTTGAGAAGCGGATTGAGCGTCGCTGGTGCAGCCGAATCTCGTTGGTATGCCAGGGTCAGGCAGATGCCCGGGCACCTTGACGAACGCGCCCCGCGTCAGGCGGCGGTCCTGACGACCCTTCTGAATCGCGGCGATATCGGCGCGTCTGCGGTGGTGTTGAACTCGGAACATGAAAGGTGGCGGGACGCGATGCGGTCCCTGGTCGAAAAGGGTCTGGCCGAACGAAGCAAGCAAGCCCCTACGGGGGGACAGGATATCGGACCTGTCACCCCGCAGCGGGTGTCTCTCAATTCCGGGCAGGTCCACGCGGCGGAGGTCATTCAGCGCGGGCTGGGACGATTCGCGCCGGTGTTGCTCGATGGTGTCACGGGAAGCGGCAAGACCGAGGTCTATCTGGCGGCGATCGAGCAGGTCGTGGCGAGCGGTTGTCAGGCATTGGTCCTCGTGCCCGAGATCGGGTTGACGCCACAACTCGTCGATCGGTTCTCTGCTCACCTGGGTGCGATACCGTCGGTCATACACTCCGGATTGAGCGATACCGAGCGTCACTGCGCATGGCGCAAGGCAGCAGCCGGGGAAGCCCGGGTTGTGATCGGCACCCGGTCTGCCGTGTTCACCCCCCTTCTGCGGCCTGGGATCATCATCGTCGATGAGGAGCACGATCCCTCATTCAAGCAGCAGGACGGGTTTCGATACCACGCCCGGGATGTCGCGGTCTACCGGGCGAGGCTCGAAGGCGTACCCGTGGTCCTCGGTTCCGCTACGCCCTCGCTGGAATCGCTGTCCAATGTTGCTCGTGGCAAGTACAGCCGTGTCGTGTTGTCGCAGCGCGCGGGCTCCGCGCGTCCGCCCAGTGTGTCGATTATCGACACGCGACGACACAGGACGACGGACGGTGTGTCGGGGCCGTTGCGGGAGCGAATCTCGTCTCACCTGGAGCAGGGCGGACAGGTTCTGCTTTTCCTGAATCGGCGCGGGTTCGCGCCCGCGTTGTTGTGCGAGGATTGCGGCTGGGCCGTCCCGTGTTCCCGCTGTGATTCACACCTGACCCTGCACGCCGCCCAGTCGAGCATGAGCTGCCATCACTGCGGTGCGAAGCGAAACGTGCCCCGGCACTGCGAGGCCTGCGGCAGTAAGGAACTCCGGCCGGTGGGCCACGGAACCGAACGGGTCGAGCAGGCCCTTCGCCAATGGTTTCCGGATGTTCCCCTGATCCGTATCGATCGCGACACCACGCGTCGTAAAGGTGCCCTCGAAGGATACCTCCGTGCGATTCGTTCGGGTAAGCATCGCATCCTGCTAGGTACGCAGATGCTGTCCAAGGGGCATGATTTTCCGCTCGTCACCCTGACCGGGATTCTCAACCTGGACAATGGCCTGTACGGCACGGACTTCAGGGACGCCGAGCGTATGGCCCAGCTCGTCGTGCAGGTCGCGGGCCGGGCGGGTCGGGCCGACAGGCCTGGGGAGGTCCTGCTGCAGACTCACCAGCCAGACCACCCCCTGATACAGTCGCTGCTGCACAGCGGCTACCCGGGCTTTGCCCGGGCCGCGCTGGCCGAGCGTGAGGCGGCTGGTCTGCCACCGTTCAGTCACATGGCGTTGCTCCGGGCCGAGGCGGCGGGGCGGGAAGAACCTATGCGCATGCTGGAGGCGGTCCGTGACGGCGTGTCGATCGTGGAGACGTCCCGGGTGAGGCAGTTAGGGCCCGTACCGGCCGCGATGGAGCGCCGGGCGGGACGTTTTCGGGCGCAACTGATGGCCGTCGCGCCGAGGCGGGGAGAACTCGAACCGGTGATCGATCAATGGCTGGCAGGATTGCAGGGACCGGGAAAGGGACGCAGGGTCCGCTGGTCTCTGGATATCGACCCCACCGATGTCCTGTAGGATGCCGAGGGGTGGCGGAGCCGGGCCTTGTGTCGGCGAATCGTCCTTAGGCGATTTCTGTCAAATGACATACCATTCTGCTTGTCTTTTCGTCCGTCCTCCGTGTTGCGACAACACTGACATAGTTTGACTATGCGCCTGTTGTCGCGCCTTGATGACGAACGAAAATCCGGCGCAATCTGGTACGCCATTTTCCGGCAATCGCCTTAGGCGATTTCTGTCAAATGACATACCATTCTGCTTGTCTTTTCGTCCGTCCTCTGTGTTGCGACAACACTGACATAGTTTGACTATGCGCCTGTTGTCGCGCCTTGATGACGAACGAAAATCCGGCGCAATCTGGTACGCCATTTTCCGGCAATCGCCTTAGTCCGTTTATTATTGCGTGCGGCGGATCGGGGGCGCCGCGGGCGGGAGCGGTGCCAGGAACAGGGGTAAACGTATTGAAAGACGAGATCGGCAGGGACATCGAAGACGCGCTGCGGGAACTGCGGGCTGGGGGGATCGTGCCGGAGGAGGTCGATGTGTCCGTGCAGGTGACGCGTACGCGCGACCGGTCGCACGGTGATTTCACCAGCAACGTGGCAATGATGCTGGCCGGGAGATGCACTCGGCGCCCTCGTGAGCTGGCGCAGGCGATCGTCGACGCACTGCCCGCGAGCGACCGCATCACGCAGGTCGAGATCGCCGGCCCCGGGTTCATCAATTTTCACCTGCGTGAGGGTGCAAACCTGGAGGTCGTCGACGACATCCTGAACCGCGGCTCGGCCTACGGCCGCAGTAACGTGGGTCAGGGCCGCGCCGTTCAGGTCGAGTTTGTGTCGGCCAACCCGACCGGCCCGCTGCATGTCGGGCATGGTCGCGGGGCTGCCTACGGTGCGACGGTTGCGAATCTGCTGGAGGCCATCGGCAATACAGTCCACCGTGAGTACTATGTCAACGACGCCGGCCGGCAGATGGACATCCTCGGCACCTCGGTCTGGCTGCGATACCTCGAGCTGACCGGTGAAGAGCTGGCCTTCCCGTCGAACGGGTATCAGGGTGACTACGTGTGGGATATCGCGGCCACCTTGCACCGGGACCATGGCGAGGCCTATCGCCGGCCGGCGGAAGAGGTGTACTCGGGACTCCCTCCGGATGCCCCGAAGGGAGACAAGGAGACGCACATCGATGCCCTGATCTCGGCTTCGCGCAAATCGTTGGGCGACAATCGATACCGGTTCGTGTTCGAACTGGCCCTGAACACCATCCTCGACGACATACGTGACGACCTTGAGCGCTTCGGCGTGGTCTATGATACCTGGTATTCCGAGAAGGGCCTGGTGGACCGTGGTCTGGTCACCAAGGCCGTCGAACGCCTGCGCGAAGCCGGATACCTTCACGAAAAGGACGGCGCGCTGTGGTTCGATTCGACTTCCTTCGGTGACGAGAAAGACCGGGTCGTGGTCCGGGAAAACGGACAACACACCTATTTCGCCTCCGATATCGCCTACCACATGGACAAGATCGAGCGGGGATACCAACGGGTGATCGATGTCTGGGGTGCGGATCATCACGGGTACGTGCCACGGGTCCGGGCCGCCCTGGAGGCCCTGGGCGACGACGCCGGGAAACTGGACGTGCTGCTCGTGCAGTTTGCGAATCTTTATCGCGGCGGCGAGAAGGTGCAGATGTCGACACGCTCCGGCGAGTTCGTCACCCTGCGACAGTTGCGTAAGGAAGTCGGGAGTGACGCTGCCCGCTTTTTCTACGTGATGAGAAAGTGCGAGCAGCACCTGGATTTCGATCTCGACCTGGCGACCTCGCAGTCCGCCGACAATCCCGTCTACTACATTCAGTATGCCCACGCCAGGGTCTGCAGCGTGATGCGGCAACTCGAAGAGAAGGGACTGCCATACGACCCGGCAGAGGCCAGACTCGAGCGGCTCACGGAGGCGCATGAAAAGGCCCTGTTGGACTACCTGACGCGCTACCCGGAGGTTGTGTACGCCGCTGCGAAAGGACTCGAACCACATCTGCTGGCAAATTTTCTGCGGGAACTCGCCAACCGGTTTCACACCTACTACAACGCGCATCAGTTCCTGGTGGACGACGTGGCGCTACGCGCGGCGCGACTCAACCTGATCAGGGCGGTGCGCCAGGTGATCGCCAACGGTCTGGGCATACTGGGTGTGTCCGCTCCCGAGTCCATGTAGGGCAGCCCATGTCACGCGACGGAAAAGGTTCGAATCGAACAGACACGGGGGGGACCCCCCCCTGGGTATGGATGCTGACCGGTTTCGTGCTCGGCATCGTCCTGTCCCTCGCGGTGTACCTGAAGGGTGGAGGGAGAATCGACGGGTCCGGTACCGGGGACGGCCGGGCAGCGGTGGATGAGACAGGCGGGGACACTGCCCGTCGCGATTCCTGGATATCCGGCCTATTCGCTGTCTTTCGAAGCCCCGGAAACCGGGGGACAGAGCGGGGGGAAACCGGGGCGGTGCACCGGGATTCGGCCGAAAGTGCCGGAGACAGGCGGGACTTCGAGTTCTATACCCTGCTCCCGGACCTCGAGGTCACGATTCCCGACGAGGGTGGTACGCCACTTGCGCGTGATCCGGTCAAGGCGACCCGAAACGAACTGGATTCGCGTGTGGCCCCGAGTCCCGACGATAGCGGTCGTTATATGCTGCAGGCCGGGTCCTTCACGCAGTTCTCCGAGGCCGATGGTCTCAGGGCACGTCTCGCGCTGATCGGTGTGGAGGCCAGTATCAGGGAAGTGACGGTGGGCAATACGGTCTTCCACCGTGTGCGCGTCGGGCCGTATCGCGACTATTCGGATGCGGCCAGGATCCAGAAAATCCTGAAACACAACAGGGTGGAATCGCTATTGATGAAATCCGGGGGATGACTGCCCCAGGGATGTCCGTACGGACCACAACACAACGCCCCGCCACCATGTGGTTGGCGGGGCTCTAAAAGTGGAATTCTGGACGGACTTAGGCGATTTCTGTCAAATGACATACCATCCTGCTTGTCTTTTCGTCCGTCCTCTGTGTTGCGACAACAGTGACATAGTTCGACTATGCGCCTGATGTCGCGCCTTGATGACGAACGAAAATCCGGCGCGATCTGGTATGCAATTTTCCGGCAATCGCCTTAGTTGGTTAG
>JAJDOJ010000266.1 GCA_022340215.1 Gammaproteobacteria bacterium | reverse complement strand
CACCGGTCTTGGGCTTCCTGCCCAAGCCGTTCACTGCTTCGCAGTTCACCCGGCGCGATCTGGTATGCCATTTTCGGCAATCGCCTTAGCTCGCAATGCCCACAGTCATTGCCAAAAACTATCGAACGCTTGTTCATAATTTATTGGATAGATTGCTAATAATGGAGGACCATACAGGTATAGGCAAACAGTCGTAACCACGACAGGAGGAAATGCGATGTCTGACAACAAATGCCCGTTCCACCACACCGCTGGCAGCGGTCCGTCGAACCGGCACTGGTGGCCTGACCAGTTGAATCTGGATATTCTGCGTCAGCGTTCCTCCAAGTCCGATCCGATGGACGAGGACTTCAACTACGCTGAAGCGTTCAAGAGCCTGGACCTCGATGCGGTAAAGCAGGACCTCCGTGAGCTGATGACCGATTCACAGGACTGGTGGCCAGCGGATTACGGCCACTACGGCCCGATGTTCATTCGCATGGCATGGCACGCTGCGGGTACCTACCGTACTGGTGACGGCCGTGGCGGTGCCGGGACCGGTAACCAGCGCTTTGCGCCGATCAACAGCTGGCCCGACAACGTCAACCTCGATAAGGCGCGCAGACTGCTCTGGCCGATCAAGCAGAAGTATGGCCGGAAGATCTCCTGGGCCGACCTGCTGATTCTCACAGGCAACGTCGCGCTGGAATCGATGGGATTCAAGACCTTCGGTTTCGCCGGCGGCCGTGAGGATATCTGGGAGCCGGAAAAGGATATCTACTGGGGTGCCGAGGATACCTGGCTCGGTGACGAACGCTATGCCGGCAAGCACGAGCACCTCGAAAATCCGCTCGCTGCGGTTCAGATGGGTCTGATTTACGTGAATCCGGAGGGCCCGGAAGGTAAGCCGGACCCGGTTGCATCCGGCCGGGATGTTCGGGAGACGTTCGCGCGCATGGCGATGAACGATTACGAAACCGTCGCGCTTACCGCCGGGGGCCACACCTTTGGCAAATGCCATGGCGCAGGCGATGCGGCGCTGGTTGGACCTGCCCCCGAGGCAGCCGGTATCGAGGAACAGGGCCTGGGTTGGAAGAGCGGCTATGGCACCGGCAAAGGTGGTGATCAGATCGGCAGCGGTCTGGAAGGCGGATGGACACCGACCCCAACGCAATGGGATAAGACCTATCTGGACATGCTGTTCGACAACGAGTGGGTACTGACGACAAGCCCGGCAGGTGCCCGGCAGTGGACGCCGAAGGAAGCCACTGACAAAAACCGGGCGCCGGCCGCTGACGATTCGTCGAAGCGGGTCCCAATCATTATGACCGACGCGGATATGTCGATGCGCATGGACCCCATCTATGAACCGATTGCACGGCACTTCCGGGAGAACCCAGAGGAGTTCGCCGACGCCTTTGCCCGCGCGTGGTTCAAGCTGACCCACCGTGACATGGGGCCGCGTGCACGTTATCTCGGTCCGGATGTGCCTGACGAAGAACTGATCTGGGAGGATCCGATTCCGGCGGTCGATCATGAACTGATCGATGACAACGACATCGCCAGCCTGAAGAGCAAGGTCCTCGATTCCGGCCTGTCTGTCTCCGAGCTGGTTTCGACCGCCTGGGCTTCCGCCTCTACCTTCCGTGGCTCCGACATGCGCGGCGGCGCAAACGGCGCACGCATCCGGTTGGCGCCGCAGAAGGATTGGGAAGTCAACCAGCCCGAGCAACTGGCGAAGGTGCTCGACACCCTCGAGGGAATCCAGAGCGATTTCGGCAAGACGGTCTCCATGGCCGACCTGATCGTGCTGGCCGGTTGTGCCGGTGTTGAGCAGGCGGCGAAGAATGCCGGTCACGATGTCACGGTGCCGTTCTCACCAGGGCGCATGGATGCCTCGCAGGAGCAGACCGATCCGGTCAACATCGCCGTGCTCGAACCGGAAGCCGATGGTTTCCGCAACTACCAGAAGGCCAAATACACCTGTCCGGCCGAGGAGATGCTGGTGGATAAGGCGCAATTGCTGACACTGACCCCGCCGGAGATGACGGTGCTGGTGGGTGGTATGCGCGCCATGAACACCAACTTTGGACAGACCCAGCACGGTGTCTTCACTGACCGTGCGGAGTCACTGACCAATGACTTCTTCGTCAACCTGCTCGATATGGGTACGCAGTGGAAGGCAACGTCTGCAGACGAAGACGTCTTTGAAGGCAGCGATCGCAAGACGGGTGAAGTCAAGTGGACCGGTACGCGTGTCGATCTGATCTTCGGCTCGAACTCCGAGCTGCGCGCCCTGGCTGAAGTCTACGCGGCCGCGGACTCCCAGGAGAAGTTTGTCAAAGACTTCGTGGCGGCCTGGAACAAGGTAATGAACCTGGATCGCTTCGACCTCGCTTGATCGTCGCAATAACTTGTCGAGCATTTCGGAAAACTGCTTTCAACGCCTCATTGATACCGTGAGTCGCATATGGCCGCCGTTTCAAATGCTGAAACGGCGGCTTCTTTGAACCTAGACCAATCCTCAATCACTCACAACCCGATCGATATCGATCACATGTTATATTTTACGGGTACGGGAGTGAGTATCACCCTGCCTGTAGGCACATCCAGTCATCAGTTTCCCGCATCCCCCGCCGAAGGGGGACACCAAGGAGCGAGTCCGTGCACCACTATCAGCACATCCTGGTACCCATCGATTTTTCCGAACTCAGTGAACAGGCCGCAGTACAGGCTACCAATATCGCCAAGTGTTTCAACGCCCGCATGACCCTGCTGCATATTGTGGAACATTTTCCCGAACATATGCCGCGTTACCAGATGTCACAGGAAGACATGGATCCCGAGCAGTTTCTGATCACTCGCGCGCGCAATGACCTGGAGACAATATCCAAACGATTTGGGTGTGAGTGTGGGCGGCTGGATGTCGTGCTGAGCACCCATTCCGCAAAGACCGAAATCGTGAAATATGTACAAGACCACGAGGTTGATCTGGTAATCCTGGGTGCACGTGGCCGACATGGGCTGACTGATCTGCTGGGAGGCTCTACAGCCTCGGGCGTAGTACGGGCATCGCCCTGTGATGTGCTGACTGTGGTTCACAGTCCAGACTAGAATCCGGCTCGAAACATCCTGCCCGCCAATACGGGCTTAATAAACGCACGCCCACCAGAACTCGCCTTGTGCGTGACAACCGTTGCAGCCCGAGAACTGCCCGCCGCGCCCGCCTGTGTACACCGGCGTGTCTGGTTGAGGCGCCCGGTAGCGGACCCGAATTCATGTCGGTGGTCGGATACGACCTCCTTGGACTGCCACACTCTTTGCTGGCCGCCCCATGGCGCCTGCTATTCTGGCTCGGCAGTGGTACGCGACCATAAAGTCGAGTATTTCGTCGCCGAATACAATACGAATTTCACCCATGCACCACGACCTGGCACATTGAGTATGCTCAGGCCAGCCGATCAGAATAGCGACGCATTGTTACGCTTTTATTACGCAAGCGTTTTTTTGGTCTGGTTCACCCTCCGCCAACATGGCCAGCGAAATTGGGCCGGTGCCACGATGGATTCCCGTGGAAAGAACCCGCCAAGCCTCATTCAGCGGGTCCGTTTTCTTTGTGTTGCCAGCCGGACCCGCGTCAATTATTTTTCTCTCGTCGCGATGACATAAAAGAATACGGTGGATCTTGCCCTACAAGGCCCAGTAAGCTGGCGGATTCATGGTTTCAACGTGAACGTACGCGAATTCTGGGGACGAAATCGTCTTCGATAGCCACGGAATGATCGGGGCGTTGCAAAAACGCTCAATTTTTGGCCAAACCGTTTCTTGATTCTCACAATCCGACAGACTCCTAGAGGAACGCCGACGGATGGATTCGATACAGACAATTACTACGATTATCTTTCTTATAACCATCGGTCTGGTAATTGTCCGCTGGATCGACAGCGTTGTGGCCGCCATGGTCGGTGTCATTGCGATGGTAATAGCCGGGAGCATGACGGAAGTTGAGGCCTTCAAGGCCGTCGACTGGAACGTTATTACGATCCTGGCCAGTATCTGGCTGCTCGCAGGCTATTTCGGTAAAACTGGAATACCGGAGTACCTGGGTGACCTGGCTTTGCGATGGTCCAAAGGCAGTGTTCCCCTGTTCATCACCCTCATCGGCGGGCTGGCAGGTTTTATTTCCATGGTCATTGACAACGTGGTCGTGGTACTGATGCTGGCGCCCGTGGTCTTCCATATCAAGAAAACCTACCAGTTCGAAGCAACAGGTGCCATTCTTTTCATCGGGCTATGCTCGAACTTCATGGGTACCGCGCTATTGCTCGGGGATCTTCCGCCACAGATGCTGCACAGCGTTTCGGGGATCGAATTTTTTGGATTTATCTGGCACTCGGGCAGGCCCTCGTCATTCATTATTCTGACGGTTACCTATCTGGTCGTCGTCGCAGTCTTCTACTACCGGTTCCGCCGTTCGTCGCTGGGAACCATGACGATTGACCTGGATCCGCAGGCAGTGGCTCAGTCGGCTGGAACGCACATAAAAAACAAGCGATTTGCTATTGCGGTCTGCGCGGCATTTGTTCTCACCATTGTCGGTATGTCGCTCAGGCAGTATCTGGGCGTCATGCTCGGGTTCATCGCCCTGTCCGGCACCATGCTGCTGATCCTCATCTTCGAGATCTTCGGCAGGACCTGGAAACTGGATCCCCCGAGCCTGGAGGATATGCTGGCCGAGATGGACTGGAAGGCCATTGGCTTCTATGTCGCACTGTTTGCCCTGGTTGGCGGACTGGAGCACACTGGGATACTCGAATTCGTCGCCGCCTGGCTCGTCCCGTATATCGAGTCGAGTCTGCTGCTGGGCGCCAGTATTCTCTACTGGGTCAGCTCGCCCATCGTTGGCCTGGTCGAGCATGATGCCTACATTCTTACGTTGCTCTATGTCATCCGTGATCTGGGAGAGAGTAACGGCATCAATCCCTGGCCGCTGTACTGGGCCCTGGTGTGGGCCGGCACCCTCGGTAGCAACCTCACGATTGCCGGCGCACCTGCTCTGTACGTGGCGTTGACCATGGGGGAAAAAGAGGACGGCAGGAAATGGTCTCTCCAGGAATTCTTGAGCTACAGTGTGCCTTACGTCCTAATCTCGCTGGTCGTATGCTATATCTTGCTGGTAGTCGTGTGGATATTGCCCTACATGTAGATACTAGTCGGTACGTAAGAATCCAGACATGATGCGATCACGTAACGAACGTGCGGTTCGTGGAAAAAGGCTCGAATGAGGTCTGGAGTGTTCTGAAGGAAGCGCAGGTGTCGGGTGACAACACGCTTCAATCCGGAATGTCTTTTGCCCGCAGCGCATCCTGGCGCTGCATACAATTAGGAACAATCTGTTTCGCCGCATCCGCCATCTGATGCGGGCGGCCAATCCATCGAGTATTTCGAGCCAGCGCCTTCTTGAATTGGCGACAGGTGGCGTGTACCTGAAATACCTGACCGGAGTGGCCTCGGGATGACGCTGGTTACTAACCACTAAGTCGACAATACCCAGAAGCCTCTGACGCAAGGTACTTGCTGCTACTGGCTTGCCGGATCAACCAGTGTGTAACCATTCGGACCACGCGCGACACGTACTTCGTCGTGGTAGATCACCCTGGAGTCGACAATTGACGGCTTGTTGTCTCTCCAGGCCGTTTTATAGAGTCCAATCTTGAAGTACGGGGCGGAGGTATCAATAAAGTTTGTTGAGCCGGGTTCATTGACCACCTGTTCGCCGTTGATCCAGATTCGCAGATATCCGTGATCCCCAGTCGTCCAGATAACGTTGACGATGAAATCTGTCCAGCTTCCCTTCATGGTTGAACTGACGATCTCTTCACTGAAGACCGTTTTCCTCACGTCTTTTCCATCCTTCAGAGTCTTGGTGTTGATTACAAGTTTGTCTCCATCTGTCTTGAATCTGAGCGGGGGTCCACCACTACCGGAGGGCAGGTGAAACTGGGCGATTATTTCCAGGGAGGTATCGATTACCCAGTCTGACGGAAGCATGGTGCTCCACCCGTACCAGTACTCGGTTTCGATCGCGTCATTATCGAGTTTCAGTTCGGCCCTGTTTGCTCCGGCAATTAAGGGATCGTCCCTGAGTATCTGGAATCGGGCGGCTCCGTTTCCAACTCTCGTTGGTGTATCGACAAGGTTCAGGGAATGGTCACAACACAATTCCGTGAGATCCCATCCGTCGAATCCATTCTCGAAATCACCGACAAAGACAAGACTGGTTTCGCTGGAACCGGTCACGCTGATTCTTACCGTTGCCTCGTTGGAGGTCAGACCCTGGTTGTCGTTGATGGTGTATATGAAGCTGTCGGGTCCGTTGTATGGGGCGTCGGCGGTATAGGTAATCGTACCGGTGTCGTTGACCGCGTCGATAGTGCCGTGGCTAGGAGCCTGTCGGACTTAGGTGATCGTAGCGAGCATGATGGGAGAGCGAGATCAAATGTTCACGATTTTGAGGCGCATAGTGGGCCTACGCAACGAAAAATCGGGGGCATTTGAGCCGAGCTCCCATCAGCGCAGTAGA
>JAJDOJ010000265.1 GCA_022340215.1 Gammaproteobacteria bacterium | reverse complement strand
GGATCTTCCCGAGGGTGTCGAGATGGTGATGCCCGGGGACAACATCAAGATGACGGTGAGTCTGATCGCACCGATCGCGATGGAAGACGGGCTGCGCTTTGCGATCCGCGAAGGCGGCAGGACCGTCGGCGCCGGCGTGGTCTCGAAGATCATTGAGTAGGTGTCATTCACGAGTCAGGAGTTCATGATTTACGGATGCGCCGGGGTGGTGAGACCGCCGTTGGTCGTTGCTCCGTGCATCCGGAGCGTTCGCAGGTTACTAGGCCAGTAGCTCAATTGGCAGAGCAGCGGTCTCCAAAACCGCAGGTTGGGGGTTCAAGTCCCTCCTGGCCTGCCAGCTTTATCCGATTCCCGAATTAGGTCATTAAGCTTCTTATGTCTGCAAAGGCCGAAGTCCGGGCGGCAACCCTGGATACCCTGAAGTTGTCCGTCTCCGTCGTGCTGCTGCTCGTCGGGGTGGGTGGGTTTTACTACTATGCCGATCAGTCCCAGCTCTACAGGGTGCTGGGTCTCCTCGTGTTGACGGCTGTCGCCATAGCGATATCCTCGACGACGGCGAAGGGTCGCGCTATCTGGACTTTCATGCAGGATGCCCGCGTGGAAGTGCGGAAGATGGTGTGGCCCTCGAGGGCGGAAACCGTCCAGACCACACTGGTGGTCTTCGTGGTGGTCGTCGTCGTTGGTATTTTCCTCTGGCTGCTGGACATGTTGCTCAGCTGGCTGGTTCGTTTCGTGATTGGGTAGCGGGGACGCTGATGGCGCTGCGGTGGTACGTTGTACATGCATATTCCGGATTCGAAAATCAGGTGAAACGATCGCTCGAGGAACGGATCAGGCGCTATGGCATGGAGGACGGCTTTGGCCAGATCCTTGTCCCGACCGAAGAGGTCGTGGAGATGAAGGAGGGCCAGAAGCGGCGCAGCGAGCGGAAGTTCTTCCCGGGATACGTGCTCGTGCAGATGGAAATGACAGACGAATCCTGGCATCTGATCAAGGATGCACCGAAAGTCCTGGGATTCATCGGTGGGACCTCGGACAGGCCCGCCCCGATCACCGATGCCGAGGCAGATTCGATTCTGCATCGAATACAGGACGGGGTCGAGAAACCGAGACCGAAGGTCTTGTTCGAGCCGGGTGAGTCGGTCCGTGTCATCGACGGTCCGTTCAACGACTTCAGCGGTACGGTAGAGGAAGTCAACTACGACAAGAGCCGGCTCCTGGTGGCCGTGCAGATATTCGGGCGGTCGACTCCGGTCGAGCTCGAGTTCGGTCAGGTCGAGAAGGGGTAGGAAGCTGCGGGAGCGCGTGCTGCCGGTTGGCGATCCCGGTCCGCGACAGCTGAGTTGAACGCGTGACGAATCGTTCCGCGTGTTGTCCGGCGATATCCGGAGCGGCAGCGTGGGCGTAACCACAGGTGTCCTCTCAGGGGCATCGAACACTGAAGGGGAGCCGAGAGGCGCTTGAACCCGCAGGAGTGAAAAATGGCCAAGAAAGTCGAAGCTTACATCAAGCTTCAGGTGCCTGCTAACCAGGCGAACCCGAGTCCGCCGGTCGGGCCGGCGCTCGGGCAGCATGGCGTCAACATCATGGAGTTCTGCAAGGCGTTCAATTCCAAGACCCAGGCTATGGAGCAGGGATTACCCGTCCCGGTAATCATCACGGTCTACAGCGACAGAAGCTTCACGTTCATCACCAAGACACCGCCCGCCGCGGTTCTGCTGAAGAAAGCGGCCGGTGTTCCGAAGGGAAGCGGTACGCCTAACACGCAAAAGGTTGGCAAGGTGAGTCGGGACCAGCTCGAGGAAATCGCGAAGGCCAAGGATCCGGACATGACCGCAGCGGACCTTGACGCCGCGGTGCGCACGATTGCCGGCACCGCACGCAGTATGGGACTGGATGTCGAGGGGATCTAGGTCATGGCAAAACTATCCAAGCGAATGCGGGCGATTCGGGAAAAGATCGAGCCCGGGAAACAGTATCAGGCCGCGGAGGCATTTGCCCTGCTCAAGGAACTGTCGACGGCGAAGTTCCCGGAGTCCATCGATGTGAGTGTGAACCTTGGCGTAGACCCGAGAAAATCGGACCAGGTGGTTCGCGGCTCCACCGTCCTGCCCAATGGTACGGGGAAAGAGGTGCGTGTGGCGGTGTTCGCGCAGGGCGCCAAGGCTGACGAAGCCCGGGAGGCGGGTGCCGATATCGTCGGCCTCGATGATCTTGCGGAAAGCGTCAAGCAGGGGCAGTTCGATTTTGATGTCGTGGTCGCCTCACCGGACACGATGCGTGTCGTCGGGCAGCTCGGACCGGTGCTCGGGCCTCGTGGACTGATGCCGAACCCGAAAGTCGGTACGGTAACACCGGACGTCGCGCAGGCCGTCAGAAACGCCAAGGGGGGGCAGGTCCGTTACCGTACGGACAAGGCCGGGATCATTCACTGCATCATCGGCAAGATTGAATTCGAGCCGAAGGCCCTCGAGGGCAACCTGAAAGCGCTGCTCGCGGACCTTGTCAAGGCGAAGCCGTCGGCGGCGAAGGGTGTGTACCTGAAGAAAATTACCGTTTCCAGCACGATGGGGCCCGGAATTCAGCTGGAGCAGGGAGGTCTGGTTTCGGTTTGAGAATCACCTGTTCCCAAAGACAGGTGTGCGTCAAAGACCGCAGGTGCCGTTCGCGCGGAGTTCCGATTTCCGCACCGAAAGGCTTAATCAAGGGCCGTCAGGACCAGACGTGAGGTCTCTGTCCCGAGTGTTCCGGCCTGCGCAGGCGGTGTAAATCCGATTCAGGTGGATTTTTCCATGCGGAGCGCCGCAGGGTGGGCGATCGTGAAGGGTCGTCTGTTTCATTGTTCACGGGTTTGCCCGTGCGTTATTGGGAGAGTGAGATTGTGGCGCTGACTCTGGAGTCCAAGAAACGGATTGTGGTCGAGGTGGCCGAGGTGGCCGCGAGCGCGCATTCCGCTGTATCCGCGGAGTACCGCGGGCTGAGCGTCGAGGACATGACGAACTTGCGTGTAAAGGCGCGTGAAACCGGTGTGTATCTCCGCGTAGTGAAGAACACGCTGACCCGACGCGCGGTGAAGGACACCGAATTCGAGTGTCTCTCGCCGGATCTGACCGGCCCGTTGGTCCTGGCGTTTTCCCGAGAAGACCCAGGATCCGCGGCGCGGCTGTTCAAGGAGTTCGGTAAGGAGAACGAATCGCTCAAGGTGCGATCCATCGCGATCGGCGGACAGTTGTTCGACGCAAGCGAACTTGGCAGGTTGGCCAGCCTGCCGACTCGGGATCAGGCCATCAGTATGCTGATGGCAGTCATGAAGGCGCCGGTAGAGAAGTTTGTTCGTACCCTGGCCGAGCCGCATGCCAAGCTGGTGCGCACAGCGGCAGCAATCCGGGATCGGAAACAGTCCGCCGCGTGATCGAGAGCGGGATCGGGTCAAGCATTCAATCAGGAGAAATCATCATGGCAGTGTCCAAAGAAGAGATTCTGGAAACGATATCGAACATGACGGTGATGGAGGTCGTTGACCTCATTTCCGATATGGAGGAGAAGTTCGGCGTGTCCGCGGCCGCAGCGGTGGCAGCCGCGCCGGTTGACGCGGCAGGCGATGCCGGGGCCGAAGCCGCGGCCGAGAAGGACGAGTTCGATGTCGTCCTGACAGGATTCGGTGGAAACAAGGTACCGGTCATCAAGGTGGTACGGGCCCTCACGGGCCTTGGTCTGAAGGAGGCCAAGGACATGGTCGAAGGCGCACCTTCGACCGTGAAGGAAGCGGCTGGCAAGGATGAAGCGGAAGATATCAAGAAGCAGCTCGAGGAGGCCGGTGCCAGCGTAGAGTTGAAGTAAGCGACAACGATTGTTCTGCTTCGGCTCCTGGGACGTTTGTAATTCGCAGGCCGGTGGCCGCCCTGCCACCGGCCTGTTTGTGCTTGCGCCAATGAGCGATTCCCACCGCGGCTGCATGCTCGGGGCCTTCGCTAAGGTATCCGAACAGACTGGTTACCGCACTCGCGAGGGGTGTTAGGCGAATTCTGTCAAATGACATACCATCCTGCTTGTCTTTGTCGTCCGTCCTCTGTGTTGCGACAACCGTTACATAGTTCGGCTATGCGCCTGTTGTCGCGCCTTGATGACGAACGAAAATCCGGCGCGATCTGGTATGTCATTTTCCGGCAATCGCCTTAATCGAATTCCACGGGGATACGTAATGACATACAGCTACACCGAAAAAAAACGCGTTCGAAAGGATTTTGGCAAGCGGCCGCGAATTCTGGACGAGCCCTACCTGCTCGATATTCAGCTTGCATCCTATCGCCGGTTTCTGCAGGAGGGCGCTGACGACGAGTCCCGCAGGCAGAGCGGTCTGCATGCTGCGTTTTCGTCGGTTTTCCCGATTGTGAGTTATTCTGGCAACGTGGTCCTCGAGTACGTTGGCTACCGTCTCGGCACCCCGACCTTCGATGTGAAGGAATGTCAATTGCGTGGCCAGACCTATGCCGCGCCTCTGAGGGTAACGCTGCGACTGGTGATCTACGACAAGGACGCACCGGCGGGCACCAAGAAGGTCAAGGACGTCAAGGAACAGGAAGCTTACATGGGGGAAATCCCTCTGATGACGGATCATGGCACCTTCGTCGTCAATGGCACCGAAAGGGTCATCGTGTCGCAGCTCCACCGCTCACCCGGGGTGTTTTTCGACCACGACAAGGGCAAGACACATTCGTCGGGCAAGTTGCTCTATTCGGCTCGCGTCATTCCCTACCGCGGTTCGTGGCTGGATTTTGAATTCGACCCCAAGGACTGTGTCTTCGTCAGGATCGACCGGCGGCGCAAACTGCCCGCCACGGTGCTGCTGCAAGCGCTCGGTTGCGAGACCGAGGAGATCCTCGAAAAGTTCTTCGAGCTCAATACCATTCGGGTAACGAAAAAGGGCTTCGTTCTCAAGCTGATTCCGGAACGGCTTCAGGGTGAGATCGCCGCTTTCGATATCAAGGTCGGTGGTGAGGTGGTCGTCGAAGCGGGGCGCAGGATCACCGTGCGTCACGTCAGGCTCATGGAGGAAGGGAAGCTCGCGAAACTCGACCTGCCTGAGGAGTACCTGATCGGGAAGGCCCTGGCAAAAGACACGGTCGACAAGGAAACCGGCGAACTGATCGCGCCCGCCAACACGGAACTCACGGCGGAACTGATCGAGAAGATACGCGGATCGGGCATCTCGGAGTTCGAGACGATCTATACCAATGAGGTCGACCGGGGTCCATTCATCTCCTCCACGCTGAGGATCGATTCGACCCAGTCCGAACTCGAGGCGCAGATCGATATCTACCGCATGATGCGCCCCGGGGAACCCCCGACAAAGGAAGCGGCGCAGAACCTGTTTCACAATCTTTTTTTTACAGAGGAACGATACGACCTGTCCGCCGTCGGGCGCATGAAGTTCAACCGCCGGGTGGGACGCAAGGAAACAACCGGTCCGGGGATCCTGAGTAAGGAAGACATCCTGGAAGTGCTGCGAGTCCTGATCGACATCCGCAACGGCAAGGGTATCGTCGACGATATCGATCACCTGGGAAACCGGCGTGTGCGCTGTGTTGGGGAGATGGCCGAGAACGTGTTCCGCGTCGGTCTGGTCCGTGTGGAGCGCGCCGTAAAGGAGCGTCTGGCGCTGGCGGAATCCGAAGGCCTGATGCCCCAGGAGCTGATCAACGCTCGGCCTGTCGCGGCGGCGATCAAGGAATTCTTCGGTTCCAGTCAGTTGTCCCAGTTCATGGACCAGAACAATCCGCTTTCCGAAGTCACGCACAAACGTCGGATTTCGGCGCTCGGGCCCGGCGGACTAACCCGTGAGCGGGCGGGGTTCGAGGTAAGGGATGTGCACCCCACCCACTACGGGCGCGTATGCCCGATCGAGACCCCTGAGGGTCCGAATATCGGCCTGATCAACTCTCTTGCCGTCTATGCCCGGACCAACGAGTACGGTTTCCTGGAAACGCCCTACCGCAAGATCGTGGATGGACACGTGACCGACGAGATCGAGTACCTGTCGGCCATCGACGAGAGCCAGTACGTCATCGCGCAGGCGAACGCGACACTGGACGAGGAGGGCAGGCTGGTGGACGAGCTTGTTTCGTGCCGGCAGAGCAACGAGTTCGCCCTGTCGACACCGGACCGCGTCGAGTACATGGACGTTTCCACCAAGCAGATCGTTTCCGTCGCGGCGTCACTGATCCCGTTTCTGGAGCACGACGACGCAAACCGCGCGCTGATGGGATCGAACATGCAGCGACAGGCCGTGCCTACGCTCAGGGCGGAGAAGCCGCTGGTCGGGACGGGGATGGAACGGACCGTCGCGATTCATTCCGGCGCGGCGCTGGTCGCGCGACGGGGCGGGACCGTCGATAGCGTCGACGCCGCACGTGTCGTGGTCCGTGTGAACGATGAAGAGGCCGAGGCCGGCGAGCCCGGTGTGGATATCTACAACCTGACCAAGTACACCCGGTCCAACCAGAACACCTGTATCAATCAGAGACCTCTGGTGAAGCCCGGTGACCAGTTGCAGGCGGGCGATGCGCTGGCCGACGGTGCCTCGACCGATATGGGCGAACTCGCGCTGGGGCAGAACATGCTGGTGGCCTTCATGCCCTGGAACGGCTACAACTTCGAGGACTCCATCCTCATCTCGGAAAGGGTGGTCGAGGAGGACCGGTACACCACCATCCATATCGAGGAACTGACCTGCGTCGCGCGCGACACCAAGCTGGGCTCAGAGGAAATCACGGCCGATATCCCGAATGTCAGCGAGACGCTGCTCGCCAAGCTCGACGACTCCGGGATCGTGTACATCGGCGCCGAGGTCAGGCCCGGTGACATCCTTGTCGGTAAGGTGACGCCCAAGGGTGAGACCCAGCTGACACCGGAAGAGAAACTGCTGCGGGCGATCTTCGGCGAAAAGGCTTCCGACGTGAAGGACACATCCTTGAGGGTGTCTTCCGGCATCGAGGGCACGGTCATCGATGTTCGGGTGTTCACGCGTGATGGTGTCGAAAAGGATAAGCGGGCTTTGCAGATCGAAGAGACGGCGATGGCACAGTTCAAAATCGATCTCAACGACCAGCTACGGATCTACGAGAACGACGTCTACTCGCGCGTGGAGAAGTTGCTCACCGGTAAGTTGGCCGAGGGCGGGCCCGGAACGCTCAAGTCCGGTTCCAAGGTCACCAAGACCTATCTCGCGAGCATCGAACGCAGCAAATGGCTAGAGGTGCGGATGCGCAGTGAGGAGGTCAATGTCCAGTTGGAGAAACTCTCCGCACAACTAAAACAGCAGCGCGAGAGTTTCGAGGACCGTTTGACGAGGCAGCGCGAGAAGATTTCGGCGGGGGATGATCTCGCCCCCGGCGTGTTGAAGATGGTCAAGGTCTACGTGGCGGTGAAGCGGCGGATGCAGCCAGGCGACAAGATGGCGGGAAGACACGGGAACAAGGGTGTCGTCTCGATGATCGTCCCCGTGGAGGACATGCCGCACATGGAGGACGGTACCCCGATCGACGTCGTCCTGAACCCGCTCGGTGTGCCATCCCGAATGAATGTGGGGCAGGTGTTGGAGACACATCTCGGTTGGGCGGCGAAAGCGCTCGGCGCAAAGATCGGCAGGATGGTCGATTCAGGGGGCAAGACGAGCGACCTCCGTCAGTTCCTGGAGAAGGTCTACAACAGCAATGCCGACCAGTACGAAAAGGTCAATCTCGGCGAGTTCTCCGATGAAGAAATCGCGGACCTTGCGCAGAACTTGCGTGAAGGTGTCCCGATGGCGACGCCGGTATTCGATGGCGCGAACGAGGACGAGATCGGTGAAATGCTGCGTCTGGCCGATCTGCCGGAGAACGGGCAGACCATGCTGTACGACGGTCGGACGGGGGACACGTTCGACCGACCGATAACCGTGGGCTACATGCACGTCCTCAAGCTCAATCATCTCGTGGACGACAAGATGCACGCGCGCTCGACCGGCCCCTACAGCCTGGTGACTCAGCAACCGCTGGGCGGTAAGGCGCAGTTTGGCGGGCAGCGTTTCGGAGAAATGGAGGTCTGGGCGCTGGAGGCCTACGGCGCCGCCTACACGCTGCGTGAGATGCTCACGGTCAAGTCCGACGATGTGAATGGACGGAACAAGATGTACAAGAACATCGTCGACGGTGACCACCGAATGGAGGCCGGCATGCCGGAGTCGTTCAACGTACTGACCAAGGAGATCCGATCCCTGGGGATCAATATCGAGATGGAGCAGAATTGATACCCGCAACGCGCGGCGCCCGACAGGGCGCGCGCGTCTGATCGAGGTTCCGGGATTCACGGACCCCGGAAAGCCCAGTCGGCAGGAGAGACGATGAAAGATTTACTGAACCTCTTGAAGCAGCAGGAACAGGTTGAGGATTTCGACGCCATCCGTATCGGATTGGCGTCTCCGGACCTGATCCGGTCCTGGTCGTACGGTGAGGTGAGAAAGCCCGAGACGATCAACTATCGAACCTTCAAGCCCGAACGCGACGGGCTCTTTTGCGCGAAGATCTTCGGTCCGACCAAGGACTACGAATGTCTGTGCGGCAAGTACAAACGGCTCAAGCATCGGGGTGTGGTGTGCGAGAAGTGTGGTGTCGAGGTGACGCACACGAAGGTACGGCGCGAACGCATGGGACACATCGAGCTCGCCAGTCCTGTTGCGCACATTTGGTTTCTGAAGTCTCTGCCTTCGCGTATCGGTTTGCTGCTCGACATGACGCTACGCGATATCGAGCGCGTACTCTACTTCGAGGCCTTCGTCGTCGTGGATTCCGGAATGACGACCCTGGAGAAGGGGCAACTGCTCTCGGATGACACCTATCTCGAGGCCTTCGAGGAACACGGCGACGAGTTCGAGGCGCTGATGGGGGCCGAGGGGGTCTACAAGCTGCTGGCCTCGATCGACATGACGGAGGAAGCGGCCAATCTTCGCAAGGAGGTCGAGGAAACCCGCTCGATGACCAAGCTGAAGCGGCTTTCCAAGCGTCTCAAACTGGTGGAGTCGTTCCTGGAATCGGGCAATCGTCCCGAGTGGATGATCATGACCGTACTGCCCGTGCTGCCCCCGGACCTTCGTCCGCTGGTGCCGCTGGACGGCGGGCGGTTCGCGACCTCCGACCTGAACGATCTCTACCGCCGCGTCATCAATCGCAACAACCGTCTCAAGCGGCTGCTGGAACTGAATGCGCCGGACATCATCGTCCGCAACGAGAAGCGCATGCTGCAGGAGTCGGTCGATGCACTGCTCGACAACGGCAGAAGAGGCCGGGCGATCACCGGGACCAACAAGCGCCAGTTGAAGTCGCTTGCCGACATGATCAAGGGCAAGCAGGGGCGCTTCCGCCAGAACCTTCTCGGCAAGCGGGTGGACTACTCCGGACGTTCCGTCATCGTGGTGGGTCCCACGCTCAAGCTGCATCAGTGCGGGCTGCCGAAGAAGATGGCGCTCGAGCTGTTCAAGCCCTTCATATTCAGCAAGCTCCACCTTCGGGGTCTCACCACCACGATCAAGGCATCGAAGAAGCTGGTGGAAAAGGAAGGCGCGGAGGTCTGGGATATCCTCGACGAGGTCATCAGGGAGCACCCGGTGATGCTGAACCGGGCGCCCACCCTGCACCGCCTGGGTATCCAGGCCTTCGAACCGGTACTGATCGAGGGCAAGGCGATACAGCTGCACCCCCTGGTGTGCGGCGCCTTCAACGCCGACTTCGACGGCGATCAGATGGCCGTGCACGTGCCGCTGTCGCTGGAGGCGCAGCTCGAGGCGCGCGCGCTGATGATGTCGACGAACAATATCCTGTCACCGGCCAACGGCGAGCCGATCATCGTCCCCTCCCAGGAGATCGTACTGGGCCTCTATTACATGACCCGGGAGCGGATCAACGCCAGGGGAGAGGGGATGGTCTTCGCGGATGTCGACGAGGTACATCGTGCCTATGAAGGCGGTGCCGTGGAGTTGCATGCAAAGGTGCAGGTGCGCATTCGGGAGGTACTGTTCGACGGGGAGGGAGAACGCAAGGAGTCGGTACGACGGGTACAAACAACGGTGGGTCGCGCGTTGCTGTCCCAGCTATTGCCCGACGGCCTGGGATTCGACCTGATCGATAGGAACATGGGGAAACGCGCGATATCGGGGCTGATATACGCCTGCTACCGCACGGTTGGTCTCAAGGAAACGGTGATATTCGCCGACAGGCTCATGTACACGGGGTTCCGCTATGCGACGCGCTCCGGGGTGTCCTTCGGTGTGGAGGACATGGCCGTCCCCGAAGAGAAAGCGAAGATTTTGGCGACAGCCGAGCGCGAGGTGAAGGACATCCAGGATCAGTACGCCAACGGGCTGGTCACGAAGGGGGAGCGCTACAACAAGGTCGTCGACATCTGGTCGCACACCAACGATCAGGTGGCCAAGGCGATGATGTCCCAACTGGGAAGTGAAGAGGTGGTCGCCGCCAGCGGGGAAACCGTGAGTCAGCCGTCCTTCAATTCCATCTACATGATGGCCGACTCCGGCGCTAGGGGCTCGGCGGCGCAGATCCGGCAGCTCGCCGGTATGCGCGGACTGATGGCCAAGCCGGACGGATCCATCATCGAAACACCGATTACGGCGAACTTCAGGGAAGGACTGGACGTACTCCAGTACTTCATCTCTACCCACGGTGCCCGCAAGGGACTGGCCGATACGGCCCTGAAGACGGCGAACTCCGGCTACCTGACCCGGCGGTTGGTCGACGTCGGGCAGGACATGGTAATCACGGAACTGGATTGCGGCACCAGCGATGGCATCGTCATGAAGCCGATCATCGAGGGTGGTGACGTGGTTGAGCCGCTGAGCGAACGTGTCCTCGGGCGCGTGCTGGTCGAGGATGTCGTACCGCCCGGGGCCGCGGAAGCGGTGATGAAGGCCGGCGCGCAGCTCGACGAGTCGTTTGTAGATCGTCTCGAAGAACTCGGTGTCGACGAGGTCAAGGTACGTAGCGCGATTACCTGCGAATCCCGGTTCGGAATCTGCTCGACCTGTTACGGCAGGGACCTGGCGCGAGGCCATCTGGCGAACAATGGAGAAGCTGTCGGCGTGATCGCCGCGCAGTCGATCGGCGAGCCGGGCACCCAGCTTACGATGAGAACCTTCCATATCGGCGGCGCTGCCAGCAGAGCGGCCGCGGCCAGCAATATCGCAGTCAAGGCCGATGGCACGATACGTCTGCACAAGATCAATCTCGTCAGCCAGCAGAGCGGCAACAATGTCGCTGTGTCGCGCTCTGGCGAAATCAGTCTCGCTGACCGTCACGGTCGGGAGAAGGAACGCTACAAGGTGCCATACGGCGCGGTACTCTCCGTGACCGACAATACGGCGGTCACCGCGGGCCAGATCGTTGCGACGTGGGATCCGCACACACACCCGATCGTGACCGAAGTGGCGGGCACCATCCGCTTCTTCGAATTCGTGGAGGGTGTCAGCGTCACCCATCAGATGGACGAGATTACCGGGTTGAGCTCCACGGTCGTCACGGATCCCAAGAGTCGTGGGGCCTCGGGTAAGGACCTGCGGCCCATGGTGCAGCTGGTCGATGAGTCCGGCAACGAGCTCTGTCACGCGGGAACGGAGATTCCGGCACACTACGTCCTCCCGGCGGGGGCGATTGTCAGCCATGTGGACGGCTCAAAGGTCGACGTCGGCGACGTCGTCGCTCGCATCCCGCAGGAATCGTCCAAGACGCGCGACATCACCGGTGGTCTTCCCAGGGTGGCGGATCTTTTCGAGGCGCGCAAACCGAAGGAGCCGGCCATCATGGCGCCCCACACGGGTACCGTGAGCTACGGAAAGGAAACCAAGGGAAAGATGCGCCTCGTGATCACCGACGATCAAGGAGAGGCAATGGAGGAACTCATACCCAAGTGGCGCCAGGTCAACGTGTTCGAGGGCGAGCATGTGGAGAAAGGGGAGGTGATCGCCGACGGGGAACGAAGTCCCCACGACATCCTCAGGCTCCTGGGTGTGACCGAGCTGGCGGAGTATCTGGTTCAGGAGATCCAGGATGTTTACCGGCTGCAGGGCGTCAAGATCAACGACAAGCACATCGAGGTCATCATTCGCCAGATGCTGCGCAAGGCCGAGATCGTCGACTCCGGTGACACCTCGTTGCTTCAGGGCGAGCACGTCGAGCGCTCGAGGCTGCAGGAGGAGAACGAGCGAATGGAGGCGGAAGGGAAGCAGCCGGCACAGGCCGAACCGGTGTTGCTCGGTATCACCAAGGCTTCGCTAGTGACCGAATCGTTCATATCAGCCGCCTCCTTCCAGGAGACGACGCGCGTACTGACCGAGGCCGCGGTGCGCGGGGGACGTGACGACCTCCGGGGACTGAAGGAGAACGTAATCGTCGGGCGCCTGATTCCGGCCGGAACGGGGCAGGCGTTTCACGACGAACAACGCCGGAAGCGGGCGCGGGACATGCTGTCGATGGAAATGCCGCCAGCGCCGGTCGCGACCGGCGAGCTGGAGTCGAACCAGGAGATTCAGGGGGCCGGCAGTTCGGCTGAGTAAACCGCGGCCCACGAGCGCAGGAAGGAGCCGCCTGTTATCGCTGGTCTCCAGCTTGACACTGACGGGTGCAGTTTCTAAAATCCCGCAGCCTTGGACAGGCCGGCCCAAACCGGCCTGTCTTGCTTTTTCGGGCCCCGCCAGGGAGTGACGGGATCCGGCTCGAACCCGGTGCTGACGCGAAGGCGGCAGCACCTGATCAGGTAAGTAATCAGGAATCACCATGTCGACGATCAATCAGCTGGTGCGCAAGCCGCGCAAGCGCAAGTTGGAAAAGACAAACGTCCCCGCGCTGGAGGCAGGCCCGCAGAAGCGCGGTGTGTGTACCCGCGTCTATACGACGACTCCGAAGAAACCGAATTCGGCCCTGAGAAAGGTGGCACGTGTCCGGCTTACCAACGGCTATGAGGTCACCAGTTACATCGGTGGCGAAGGTCACAACCTGCAGGAGCATTCCGTCGTTCTGATCAGGGGGGGGCGTGTGAAGGACCTTCCGGGTGTTCGCTATCACGTGGTCAGGGGTAGCCTCGATACGCAGGGAGTTCAGAATCGGAAGCAGGCCCGCTCGAAGTACGGCGCGAAACGGCCGAAGTCGTAACCCGCAACGGACCAGGTAAGTAATTCATCATGGCGAGAAGAAGAGAGATCCCGAGACGTGAGATCCTTCCGGATCCCAAGTACGGGGAATTGAAGGTGGCGAAGTTCGTCAACATGGTCATGCGTAACGGCAAGAAATCCGTTGCGGAAAAGATCGTCTACGGTGCGCTGGGCCAGTTGTCCGATAAGAAGGGCGGGGACAGTGTCGAACTGTTCGTCCAGGCGCTCGAGAACGTCAAGCCCGCGGTCGAAGTCAAGTCCAGGCGTGTAGGTGGCGCGACCTACCAGGTGCCCATTGAAGTCAGGCCGGTCCGGCAGATGGCATTGGCCATGCGCTGGATCGTAGACGCCGCCCGCAAACGCGGTGAGAAGTCCATGATGAACAAGCTCGCCGGCGAACTGATGGATGCGGCGGACAGCAGAGGCGCAGCGGTCAAGAAGCGTGAGGACACGCTTCGCATGGCGGAAGCGAACAAGGCATTTTCACATTATCGCTGGTAACAGGCGAGGTGCTCCGTGGCGCGTAAAACACCAATAGATCGTTATCGCAATATCGGCATCATGGCGCATATCGACGCCGGCAAGACCACGACGACCGAGCGGGTGCTCTTCTATACCGGTATCTCGCACAAGATCGGGGAGGTCCATGACGGTGCGGCGATAATGGACTGGATGGAGCAGGAGCAGGAGCGTGGCATTACTATCACCTCCGCCGCGACGACGTGCTTCTGGAGCGGCATGGACCACCAGTTTCCCGAGCACCGCATCAACATTATCGATACGCCGGGGCACGTGGACTTCACAATCGAGGTGGAGCGGTCCCTGCGCGTTCTCGATGGCAGCTGCGCTGTATTCTGTGCCGTCGGTGGTGTAGAACCGCAATCGGAAACCGTCTGGCGGCAGGCCACCAAATACAATGTGCCCAGGCTCGCTTTCGTCAACAAGATGGATCGGGCTGGCGCCGATTTTCTTCGCGTCGTGGGCCAGATCCGGGAGAGACTGGGTTCCAACCCGATCCCGATCCAGCTGCCCATCGGGGCGGAAGAGAATTTCCGGGGCGTGATCGATCTGATCAGGATGAAGGCGATCTACTGGAACGAGTCGGACATGGGGGCGACCTACGAAGAGAAGGACATTCCGGACGACATGACGGACGCTTGTCAGGAGTGGCGGGAACAGATGCTGGAAGCGGCTGCCGAAGCCACCGATGCGCTGATGGACAAATACCTGGAGGAGGGTGATCTGTCGACCGACGAGATCCGTGACGGCCTGAGGCAGCGCACACTCACCAACGAAATTGTGCCGACACTCTGCGGATCCGCCTTCAAGAACAAAGGCGTGCAGGCGATGCTGGATGCGGTGGTGACCTATCTGCCGTCGCCGAGCGACGTCCCGCCGATCAGGGGCGTGCTGGATGACGCGGAGGAGTCGGAGGGTGTGCGCAAGGCGTCGGATTCGGAACCCTTCGCCGCGCTTGCATTCAAGATCGCAACCGACCCCTTCGTCGGGACATTGACGTTTTTCCGGGTCTATTCCGGTGTCCTGAAGTCCGGTGACACGGTCCTGAACGCGGTGCGGGGCAAGAAAGAGCGGATCGGCAGACTCCTCCAGATGCACGCCAACCGCAGGGACGAGATCAAGGAGGTACTTGCCGGCGACATAGCGGCCGCTGTCGGGCTGAAGGACGTAACGACCGGCGATACGCTGTGTGACCTGAACAACGTGATTACCCTGGAGCGGATGGAGTTTCCCGAGCCGGTCATCGCCGTGGCGGTCGAGCCCAAGACCAAGGCCGATCAGGAGAAAATGGGCATCGCCCTGCAGAAGCTCGCGCAGGAGGATCCCTCGTTCCGCGTGGCGACCGATGAGGAGTCCGGACAAACGATCATTTCGGGTATGGGCGAGCTGCACCTGGACATCATCGTCGACAGGATGAAGCGCGAGTTCAAGGTGGAGGCCAACGTCGGCGCACCGCAAGTGGCGTACCGGGAAACCATTCGGCGTCCGGTCGAGCAGGAAGGCAAGTTCGTCCGTCAGTCGGGTGGTCGCGGTCAATACGGACACGTCTGGTTGCGGATCGAGCCTCAGGAACCGGGCGCCGGGTTCGAATTCGAGAACGCCATCGTGGGCGGCGTGGTCCCCAAGGAGTACATTCCGGCGGTCGGCAAGGGTGTCGAGGAACAGATGGGGAACGGCGTCATTGCGGGATATCCCGTAGTGGACGTCAAGGTCACCCTGTACGACGGCTCCTACCACGATGTGGATTCTTCGGAGATGGCATTCAAGATCGCCGGTTCCATGGGCTTCAAGGCGGGTGCGGCCAAGGCCGATCCCGTGCTCCTCGAACCCGTGATGAAGGTCGAGGTCGTCTCGCCCGAGGAGTATATGGGCGATGTGATGGGGGACCTCAACCGCCGGCGCGGCATCGTGCAGGGTATGGAGGATGCGCCGGCCGGGAAGGTGATTCGGGCCGAGGTGCCGCTCGGGGAAATGTTCGGATATGCCACGGATCTGCGCTCCGCGACGCAGGGTCGTGCTACCTACTCGATGGAATTCCAGAAATATGCCGAGGCGCCAAACAGTGTGTCCGAGGCGGTCATCAAGCAGGCCTCATAAGTCATCACTCTAAAAGGAGAGGATTCGAGACGTGTCCAAAAAGAAATTTGAGCGTACGAAGCCACATGTGAATGTTGGGACGATTGGTCACGTGGACCATGGTAAGACGACGTTGACGGCGGCGCTGACGAAGGTGATGGCGGAGCAGCGCGGCGGGGAATTCAAGGCGTACG
>JAJDOJ010000264.1 GCA_022340215.1 Gammaproteobacteria bacterium | reverse complement strand
GCGGCCAATGCGAACATTCCCGCAGGTTCCTGCTTCAACTCCGGGCTGGACCCGGTGGCGTGCCCCTAGGTAATCGCGCTTCACGGCGCTGGTGCTTTTCTTTCGCGGCATCGCGATTCCCGCGGCGATCGTCGCCACCGTCGGCTTCGGTCTGCTGCTCACCGCGGCGACCGCGAGCGCGATCGCCGGGGAGGTCAACCTTTTCGCGCTGCTGTTTTCCGCCGTACTGATCGGGATCGGCATCGACTTCTGCATTCACATCGCCGGATCGTACGCACACCATACGGACCCCTCTGCCCGCACGGCGGCGGAGGCGTTGTCGAGTGCGCTTCGTCGCCCCGGCCGGGGGATCGTCTTCGGCGCGTTGACTACGAGTGCGGCGTTCTTTGCGTTGACCGCCAGCGAGTACCGGGGACTGGCCCAGATCGGTGCGCTGACCGGCAGTGGCATCCTCATACTTCTCGGCGCATCCCTTGCTGGGTACCGAGGCGTTGAGGACGGCGGCCATCGCATTCGGCGTGATCGTGCTGTTGCTCGGTATCGAGTTTCGCAGCCTGCGCCGCGTCTTTCTCGCGATGCTGCCCTTGCTCTGCGCGGTGCTGGTCACCCTGGGCGTCATGGGATGGCTGCGAATCCCCGTCAGCTTCCTGTCAGTCGCGGTTACTCCGATCCTGCTGGGAATCGGTATCGACGACGCGCTGCATGTCATCGAGCGGGCGGCCAAAGGGGAGGACTGGGGGGAGATCCTCGATCAGGCGGGGGGCGGCATCACGATCACGAGCATCACGACCATCAGCGCGTTCCTCTCGCTCTGCCTGTCGAGGCATCCGGCCGTGGTGGAGTTCGCATCCGTCACCGCCCTGGGCGTACTGGTCTGTTGGCTGTCGTCGGTAACCTTGTTGCCGGCATTGCTTCGTGCGGGACACCGAAACGGTGGCCGGATGCGTCGGGTTACGCTGCGCTAACCCCAATGGCACTTACTTCAGATGACCTGACTTCGCGGAATCTACGTCGAGCCCAGTTTCAGCACCAGTAGCATGCCGGATCCGCTTCGCTTGATCCGGCCTACGGTTTTCCCGTGCTTTCAGCGAGTCATGACATTGCGTAGGGTGGAACAAGCGCAGCGGTTCCACCGTCATGGGTGTCTGCGGCTCCCAACCGGAAAGTAGCTCCAATACCACCGGGGTCAACACCGCCGGCCCGCGCCGCTTGCGCGTCGGGTTACGGCGCGGCTGAGTTGTCAGGGGGCCGCTCGCCCGGCGGCGCGCCTGACCCGACCTACGAACTGCCTCTCGATCCGCCGGCGATCTCCTCCAGACTCTCCCAGCGTTCGTAGTACTCGTCGAGATCGCCATTGACGGATTCGAGTTCGGCCAGTGTCCTCGAGATTTCCTCCCCGGGGCGCTGGTAGAACACGGGGTCCGCGGCCAGTTCCTGCAGGCGGGTCTGCTCGGTCTCGAGTGCCTCGATCCGTTTCGGCAGGGCGTTCAGTTCCCGGCGTTGGTCGTACGACAGCCCGCGTCTCTTCGCTCCGGTCGCAGTCGTCCGATCCGGGCGTGCTTCACGTCGCTTTTCGGCTCTCGGGTGCGGCTTACGGGCATTGGATACCGCCTCACGACGTTGCCGTTCCAGATCGCGATAGCCACCAACGTATTCGCGTATCCTGCCCTCGCCCTCGAAGTGCAGGGTGCTGGTGACGACATTGTCCAGGAAGTCGCGGTCGTGGCTAACCAGTAGCAAGGTGCCCTGGTAGTCGATCAGCAGCGCCTCCAGCAGTTCCAGGGTTTCCACGTCGAGGTCGTTGGTCGGTTCGTCCAGCACCAGGAGATTGGTGGGACGGGCGAAGAGTCTGGCCAGAAGCAGGCGGTTACGTTCCCCTCCGGACAGGGTCTTGACGGGGGACTGCAGGCGCTCGGGCGGAAACAGGAAGTCCCTGAGATAACCCGCGACGTGGCGTGAACGCCCATTCACGGTGACCCGCTGGTTGCCTTCGCCGACGCTCTCCATCAGCGTGGCCTCGGGGTCGAGCCGGACCCGCAGCTGGTCGAAGTAGGCGACCTCGAGCCGGGTGCCGCGCCGGATCCGTCCCGAGTCCGGTGTCAGGTTGCCGAGCAGAAGATTGATCAGCGTCGATTTTCCGATACCGTTCGGCCCGACGATCCCGACCCGGTCACCGCGCAGGATCCGGGCCGAAAAGTCGCGAATCACCGGCGTTCCACCGAAGCCGTGCGTGACGTGCTCGGGCTCGAAGACCAGCCGCCCGGAGCGCGCCGCCTCCTCCATCCTCAGGTCCGCCTGACCGGGTCTTTCGCGCCGCGCCTTGCGCTGCTCGCGGAGCGACTCCAGCGCACGCACCCGCCCTTCGTTGCGGGTCCTGCGCGCCTTGATACCCTGCCGGACCCAGGTCTCCTCGCGGGACAGTTTGTCGTCGAGCCGCTCATTCTCCCGCGCCTCGGCCACCAGGCGTTCCGCCTTGCCGCGGGTGTAGCGGTCGTAGTCCCCGGGCCAGCTCGTCAGCCGTCCCCGGTCCAGCTCGACGATCCGGGTCGCCAGCCGGCGCACGAAGGCCCGGTCGTGGCTGACGAACATCAGCGCGCCGGTGAACTCCATCATGAAGCCCTCCAGCCATTCGATCGCGGCGATGTCGAGGTGATTGGTCGGCTCGTCGAGCAGCAGAATGTCCGGTTCGCTGACCAGGGCTTGGGCCAGCAGCGCGCGCCGTCGCCAGCCACCGGAGAGCGCCTCGAGACGGGTGTCCCCGTCCAGCGAAAGCCGCGACAGGACCGTCTCCACCTTCTGTTCGACCTTCCAGCCGTCAGCGGCCTCGATGTCATGCTGCAGTGCGGCGAGCCGGGCTACGGCGTCCGCGGACTGGGAGCGCGCCAGTTCACCCGTGACGTGGTGGAAATCCGAAAGGAGTCTGCCGAGACCCGGCAAGCCCGCCGCCACGAGATCGAAAACCGTTTCCTCGTCCTGCACGCCTGCTTGCTGCGCCAGGCCCGCGACACGCATGCCGGGCCGGACCCGCACGGTGCCGTCGTCGGGCGCGGCCTCGCCCGAGATTACGCGCAGCAGCGAGGACTTTCCCTCTCCGTTGCGGCCGACGAGGCACACCCGCTCACCGCGACGAAGCTCCAGGTCCGCTGCGTCGAGCAGCGGTCGATGGCCGTAGGCCAGAGAGACCTTCTCGAGTTTTACCAGTGGCATTCGGTTGCCCGTGTCTCAAAGGGCGGGTGTTGCGAGATGTCCAGTGCGGACGGTCAGCGGGGCGGATGTGCCGGCGCAGTAGTCAGCGATGGTCTGCAGCGCGGGTGTGCATGGGAATCGGGTGAGCGCGCGCGCTGCGACGGACCGGATGGAACCGGATTCGCTGTCAGCTTTCGTCGTTCAGGGTAAGCGGCCGCTAGTTTTGCGCGATGTCCGCGGAACGCTGATCCGTCACCGCGTGGCGCTTTTTCCGCCGCTTGGACTTCCTCTGTTTCTTGCGCTGCTCACCCCACCAGTCGTTAACGAACTCGTCGAGTTCCTTGGCAAGACCGCCACAGAGATAGATGGCCTTCGCGAGGTCCTGATCCCCGACTTCGATCTCGGCGTAGTAACCCGCGATCGTTGTTACGCCCTGTATTCGTTCAAGCGTCAACTGGATGCGATCGACCGCATCCAGGAGCGACTGATCCTGGTCCGTCTCGCTCATTAGCATTTCCCTGCATCGTCAAATAGCCAATCCGTTGTTGTGTATATTCATACACGATTTTGAGCCTCGGGGCACACTTTTCGTTCACACGGCGTTGTGGGTGTCCCAGAAAAGCGACGCGGTCACAAGGGTGTCTGCAGCGTAACGTTGTGTTAATGCAGGCCGTTTGCTACGGATTTTCAACGCAAGATGTACATCTCACCCGACATCATCATCGACGAAAGCGAGTTGCGAGAGCAATACATCCGCGCCTCTGGCCCAGGCGGGCAGAACGTCAACAAGGTCTCGACCGCGGTGCAGCTTCGCCTCGACGTCGCCGCTTCGAACGCGCTGGCCGAAGAGGTCAAGGCGCGGCTCACGAGGCTGGCCGGCAGCCGCATGACGGGCGAGGGCGTGCTGGTCATCGACGCACGTCGCTTCCGAACCAGGGAGCGGAACCGCACCGATGCGCGTGAGCGCCTTGCCGCACTGCTACTTCAGGCCTCGCGGCGCCCCAAGCCGCGGCGCAAGACGCGCCCGACCCAGGCGTCCCGAAAACGCCGGCTCGAGGATAAACGGGCGCGGGGGGATACGAAGCGCGCCCGGCGCAAACCCGGACAGGACGGCGAATAGGGTGACGGTCGGTTGTCTTTAGGCGATTTCTGTCATCAGAAGCGATTTGTCGATCCACGGGTTCCACACGACCGTGGAGCGGCTCGAGAGGACCGACCAGGACGCAGTGCGCGCGAAGCCGTGTGTGGGGGTATTTCCCGTTCTGGAGTCACGTGAATGCGCGCGGAATCAGGGCGCCAGGCGTTCGATCCGCCATCCGCCCTCGGCGTCGCGCCGGTAGCCGAACCGGTCGTGCAGCCGGCTTTCCCGGGCCTGCCAGAATTCGATGTCACCGGGCGAGACGCGGTAACCGCCCCAGAAGGATGGGAGCGGGACCTCGCCCTGCTTGAATTTGTTCCTGATTTCGGCGACTCTGGCCTCCAGCAGGGAGCGCGAACTGACCACGTGGCTCTGTGGAGACGCCCACGCCCCGATCTGGCTGCCGCGGGGACGCGTCGCGAAGTATTTGACCGATTCGGCGGTGGGGATCCTTTCGGCCGTTCCGGTGATCTTGACCTGGCGTCCCAGGGCGACCCAGGGGAAGAGCAGCGCGACGCGGGGATTCCCCTTGATCTGCCGGGCCTTGCGGCTTTCGAAGTTGGTGAAGAATACGAAGCCCCGGGCGTCGTAAATCTTCAGCAGTACCGTGCGCAACCACGGCTGGCCCTGGTCGGAAACGGTGGCCAGGCTCATGGCGTTGGGTTCGGGGATGCCCGAATTCACCGCGTCCGTGTACCACGACTCGAACTGGACGAAAGGGTCCGGGTCGAGCATGTCCCGATCCAGTCCACTTGACATCCATCGACTGCGAAGCTGCTCTGCGTGGTTCAAGTCCCTTGAGTTCCCTGTTGTCCGTGCGGCGCGCATTATCGCACAGGGTCGGCGGAACGGGGGACGCCTGCGGCCGGTGCTGCCGGCGTGACACGGCGGTCCTCTCGACCCGATCGTGAGGCGATTGCCGGAAAATGGCATACCAGATTGCGCTGGATTTTCGATCGTCATCAAGGCGCGACAACAGGCGCATAGTCGAACTATGTCACGGTTGTCGCAACACGGAGGACGGACGAAAAGACAAGCAGGATGGTATGTCATTTGACAGAAATCGCCTGAGTCCCTGATGGCGCAGACCGCAGGGAAGAAGTCGACGCGGGCGGCAGCGCCAGCGGCATCGGTCGAGACAGAGAAAGGGGCCGTTTCCGCATGGCTGTCCCGCCTGGCATTCTGGCGCGGGCGGCGCCTCAAGGTCCTGTCGTATGTCCTGACCTTTGTGTCGGGCATCCTGGTCACGGTCCTTTTCCTGTCGGCGATCTACCCGATGGTGACGATCGAGCGGTTGGAGTCGGTCAGCCGCCAGGACCCATTCGCGGTTCGCCTGATATTGCGTAACGAGGGTTTCTGGCCGATCGACTCGATCCGGGTGGACTGCCGCGTATTCACGATCGAGTCGCGCGCCGGAGACCGCCTCGTCGAGACGGCGTTCGAGGGCCGCAAGGACCTGGATCGAGGCCTGCATCCCAAACACAGGACCCGCGCGAAGTGTGAGCCCGCCGTCAAGGACGCCGCCCGGGCCGGCAACGCGGCACTGTCGATCTCCGTCTCGTTCAGCCCCTACTATCTGCCCTGGGAATGGCGCCGGCAAGAGGCGCCGTACGTCTATCGCATGTCTCGCGGCGCGGAGGGTCAGGTCGTCTGGATACCGGAGGGATGAACAGCAACAGTTGGCGTCGCATATCGTAGATCGGGTTAGCGCAAGCGTAACCCGACAGACCGGACGGCCGCTCGCCTTGCGGTCAGTCCCGCGGCGTCCGTCCCAGCGCATCGTAGTACGCCAGGCGGGTCCGTTCGGCGACCGAGCGGATCCGGAAACGTCGTTCCGCGAGCTCCTTTCCATGACGGCCCATCTCGGCGCGGCGTTGCGGGTCTTCCATGACCTTTCGCATGGCGTCGCTGAGCTGCTCGACGTCGTTGTCCGGAACGATAAAACCGCTGGCGCCATCTGCGACCATGTAGCGGTTTCCGCCGACGTCGGTCGCGATCACGGGTTTGCCTGCGGCCATGGCCTGGGCGATCACCATGGGCGCGGTTTCCAGGATCGGGGAGAGGACCAGCGCGGAACAGCGTGCGAATTCCTCCAGGAGCCGTTGCTCGCCCAGCAGCCCGAGGAAGTCGACGACTTCGTGCAGACCTTCCTCCTCGACGATCGCGTGGATCCGCTCCGCGTAGGGATCGTTGACCGCCTTGTCGAAACTCCCCGCCAGGTGCAGCCGGACCTCGGGCCGCTCATCGTGGAGCCGGGCGAAGCCCCGGAGCAGGGTGTCGATTCCCTTGCGGGGCGTGAGGCGACCGGCATAGAGCAGGGTGTTGTCCTCGTCGGTCCCCGCCAGGCCGAAATAGGTGTCCGAAACGGGATTCTCGATGTCGTAGACCTTTCCCCGCAGGCGGCCGCCGAAGCTGTCGCCGATGAACGGGCTGATGGAGATCACGTGGCTCGCCCGACCCACCGAACGCATTTCCTCCCGGGTGACCAGCCACCTGCCCCAGGTGCGGTCCCGCAGGCCCTTTTTCAGGCGGGCCTCCAGGAAGCGGATGCCGTGGAGCGTCAGGATCCACGGAATCCCGCTGGCGTCAGCGGCGGCGGAATATTTGCCCGCGATGTGGGCATGAGCGAGATCCGGTTTCAGTCGGACCAGTTCGGCAGTCATGGTGTCGATGTCCTGGCGGATCTTCAGACGGCCGGGACGGGTCGACGCCGCGAGGTAGTGAACCGTCCCGAAACCCTCGTCCGTCTCGCGGGCGCCGAGTCCCCAGCGGTCGACGGTGACGATGTCGAGCACGATGTCCTCGAAGCGGGAGAGCCCCTCGGTCAGATTGGCCATGACGGACTCGACGCCACCCGCGATGTGGGCGGGGTCGCGGGGGAAGTCACCGATCATTGCAATGCGCATGTCTGTCCCTTCTTGTTCTGGTCTTGTTCCGGTCTCGACCGGGAGGCCGTGGAACGGGTGGAACGAGGAGTCTGTCGGCAAGGTGGCTGGCCATTGCCTGACACGACACCCACTTTAGCAATCTTCCCGGGCCGATGCAGTCACCGGGGTATCGGGGCATTGGTGCGTGGTATCCTTGCCGGTCCGGCCGGGCCCGTGTCTCCGGGTCGTGCAGCCAATCGAGGGACCCAATGAAACAAACCACACGCCTCCCCGACCTGATTCTCGTTGCCGTCGGCATCGCCCTGGCCGGGTGGTTCGTCGGTCAGGGTTTTATGGAGGGCAGGACCTTCGACCGCTACGTCACGGTCAAGGGCGTGGCCGAGCGCGACGTGAGCGCTGACATCGGCCTCTGGCCGATCGCCTTCGTCGCCACCGACGACGACCTTGGGCAAGCTCAGAAGGCCATCGTCGAGAGCAAGCGCAAGGTGCTCGATTTTCTGCAGCGCTACGGTATCGATGCCGGGCAGGTCGAGGTCAGGCGACTCGATGTGGCCGACCGCCTTGCCGACCGTTATCGTAACGGCCCGACGGAAAGCCGATACATCGTCTCGCAGACCCTGATGGTCCGTACCGGCGATCCGGGCCTGATCCTCAAGGCCAGCCAGCATACCGGCGAACTGGTGGAGGCCGGCGTCGTCCTTTCGCGCGACGCGGGGCCCCAGGACGGACCGACCTATCTGTTTACGGGATTGAACGAACTGAAGCCGGAAATGATTGCCGAGGCGACTGCCCAGGCCCGGCGCGCGGCGGAGCAGTTCGCCAGGGACTCCGACAGCCGTGTCGGCGAAATCCGCCGCGCCAATCAGGGTGTATTCGTGATCCTGCCGAGGGACCGGATGCCGGGGGTTTCAGAGAGCGGACAGTTCCAAAAGACGGTGCGTGTGGTCTCGACCATCGAATATCTGCTGGATTGAGAATGCCCCCTACCGACTACTCCGGCCTTTCGCCGGAGACCGTGCTGTCGGCCATCGAGGCGCGGGGATACCGGACCAGCGGCCGCTTCCTGGCGCTGAACTCCTACGAGAACCGCGTCTACCGTGTCGAGCTGGAGGATGCGCCGAGCGTTGTGGCCAAGTTCTATCGGCCGCAACGCTGGAGCAACGAGGCAATCCTGGAAGAACACGGTTTCTCGTCGGAACTGGCCGATGCGGAGATTCCCGTCGTGGCGCCGATGCCCGATGGGCATGAGGCCACCCTGTCCGTTCACGAGGGCTATCGATACGCCCTGTTTCCGTTACAGGGTGGCCGCTGGCCGGACCTTGAAAACAGGCGGGACCTGGCCTGGATGGGCCGGTTCCTCGGACGTATCCACGCGATCGGCGCGAGCCGGCCGTTCGAGCACCGGCGCCGGATAGGCATCGGGGACTTCGGCCGGGAGTCCGCCGACTACCTGCTGGCCGGGGGCTTCATCCCGGCGCACCTGGAACCGGCGTACCGCACGCTCGCGGACGACCTGCTGGACAGTGTGGGCCTGTGTTTCGAACGCGCCGGAGACGTCCATGAGATCCGGATCCATGGCGACTGCCATCGCGGCAATATCCTCTGGACCGAGGCGGGTCCGCACTTCGTCGACCTCGACGACTGCGTCAACGGCCCGGCGATCCAGGACCTGTGGATGCTGCTGGCCGGAGAACGCGAGGAGATGGAGGTTCAGTTGGGACGTCTGCTCGAGGGTTACAACGATTTCGCCGAGCTGAACCCGCGCGAACTGCACCTGATCGAGGCGTTGCGGACCCTGCGCATGATGCACTACGCTGCCTGGCTCGCGCGCCGCTGGACCGACCCGGCCTTCCCCCAGGCCTTTCCCTGGTTCAACACCGACCGCTACTGGGAAAACCACGTCCTGGAACTGCGTGAACAACTGTCCCGTACCCAGGAAGCACCGCTGAACCCGGTCGTTTCGGTATAGCCAACAACGCATACGGGTAAGACTCGCGCAGGTCGGGTTAGCGCAGCGTAACCCGACCTGCCTGAAGATCAAGGAGAAAACGAAATGAGAAACCCGAGAACACTGCTGGCCGTTGCGATACTCGGTATGGTATACAGCGCGGCCGGAGCCGACGACCTCATCGACGCGAAGCGCATGACGCTCGACCTGGCCCGAGACGTCGCGACGGCTGCGGTCGAGGCATGCAGGAAAAAGGGGTACCAGATTTCGGTCGTCGTGGTGGACCGCAGCGCGACCCCCATGGTGGTGATGCGCGACGTTTTCGCCAGCCGCTTCACGACCGAGCTTGCGGAGCGCAAGGCCAACGCCGTCATCCTCTCGGGCACATCCACGACGGAGTTCGCCAAAAACCGGGCCGATATCCGGCAGGAGATGAACCTGGTCGACGGCATCCTGGTCCTGGATGGCGGTCTGCCCATCCAGGCATCGGGCGCGCTGGTCGGTGCGGTCGGCGTCAGCGGCGCCCCGGGCGGTGAGTTCGACGCCGAGTGCGCGCAGAAAGGCATCGATGCGGTCGAGGAACGCCTGGAGTTCGCGGACTGAGGCAGGTCGCTGCGCTAACCCGACCTACCAATGCTAAAAATGCAAGGGAAGGCTTTCAGGCGATTGCCGGAAAATGGCATACCAGATCGCGCCGGGTGAGCTGCGAAGCAGTGAACGGCTTGGGCAGGAAGCCCAAGACCGGTGCCCAAGCAAAGCAGGGACAGCGCCGCGCCGGGATCGTT
>JAJDOJ010000263.1 GCA_022340215.1 Gammaproteobacteria bacterium | reverse complement strand
GGTGAAGGACCGGATGGATATCACCGGGGCGCGCTGGGGTCTCGCGCGAGCCGAAGCCATTCTCAAGCTGCGCTCGTTGAAGGTCAGCGGCGATCTGACAGACTACATGGAATTTCACTTCCGCCAGGAACAGCAGCGGAACTACCCGGGTTCGCCGATTACCGAAGCACTCGATGAGGCGGCGTGAATCTGGCCCTCATGACGTGTGTGTCGTGTCCCTTCGATTTCGGCCAGAACTCGTAAGGTCCCGGTGCAGACCGATCAGCTGAATATCCCAAGGTCACAGCGCAGAAGGTCTGCGCCACCGCTGGAGGCGATAGTCGCCGAACACCCCGAGCGCAATGCCGCCATTGTTGCGGCCTATGCGATTGGCACCGCTACCGCGAGATTGCCGATCGTTTCGGTCTTCACCCGGCGACGATGGGACGGGTGATTCGCGGCCGAATGCTATAATGCGAGACCTGACCCTATGCGTGCTGGATCGTTCGGACCACGTTGTTGTGGTCCTGCGGCCAGTACAGACGGCTTCGCGACATGTCCCGAAGGTCGATAGTGTCGCCGCCGAGGTAGAGACGCTCGCACTCGGTAGAACGCAGGAAGTCCAGGAGGTACGCCGCCTCGCAGCCCCTGCTGCCGAGGTGCGCGTCCGAGATCCAGATCGTGCGGTACCGCAGTGGCCGCATCGGGTAGACAGGGTTCATGACACACACCCGTCGGTAGCTCGAACCTTGGTCAGGGTGCACGCCCAATATGACGCCAAAGCAACAGTTCCGTGAAGAATTGTGACGCCGTGAAGCGCCTCCGATGCGGTGTGACATGACTGCTTGAGAATATTAGGTAAAACTAATATACTAAGTTTTATCTAGACAAGGTCTAGTTTAAAAGCCGTGAATTACCTTTGAGGAGTATCGATGATGATGGATCAAACCCTGCGCTGCGAAGAGGCACGTAGGCTGCTTGCCGAAGGTGCCCGGCTGGTCGACGTGCGGACCCCGGAGGAGTACTACAGTGGTGCCCTGGACGGGGCACTGAATCTGCCGCTTGAGAACCTGACTGGTGCGCACGGCCTGCTCGACAAGGCCTCCCCGATTGTCCTCTACTGCGGCACAGGCCAGCGAAGTGACGCTGCGCGCAGACTGCTCCAGGAGGCGGGATTCGCCAGGGTTCACGACCTGGGCAGCATGCACAACCTGCACCGTTGTTGAATCAAGTGAAAAGGCGAGAATATGAATATCAGACAACTTTTCGATACGAAATCCAGTACCTACACCTACCTTTTATGGGACCCCGAGACCCACGAGGCGGCGCTCATCGATTCCGTTCGGGAACAGGTCGAGCGCGACGCACGGATCGTCAACGAGCTCGGGCTGAACCTGCGGTACCTGCTGGAGACCCATATCCACGCAGACCACGTGACCGGTTCCGGGAAGTTGCGCAAGCGCTTCGGCGCCAAGGTGGCCGTGCATCGCAACAGCGCCAGCCGTTGTGCCGACGTACTGCTGGATGACGGGGATGTGATCCGTCTGGGTGGTCGCCCTATCGTCGTGCTCTTTACCCCTGGACATACCGACACCGATGTCAGCTTCAGCATACCGGGCGCGGTGTTCACGGGGGACACGCTCCTGATCCGGGGGAGCGGGCGGACCGATTTCCAGTCCGGAGACCCTGGGGCGGCCTGGGATTCGATCACGGGCAAGCTGTTCACCCTGCCGGAGGACACAGTGGTCTATCCGGGACACGACTACAGCGGACAGACCGCTTCCACCATTGGCGAGGAGAAGGCCAGCAACCCGCGCCTGGGTGGGGGGAGGACCCGCGAGGAATACATCGCCACCATGAACGCGATGGACCTTCCCAAGCCGCGTCTTATCGACGAGGCGGTGCCGGGCAATCTCTCCTGTGGTCAGGGACCGGATTCCGCTGCCTAGCGGAACGGGGAATCGGATTCAAGTAACCCGATCCGGAATTATCCTGGCGGAGCCACCTTTTCGTCGACGGACGGGGATTCGTGACGGGCCAGCGTGCGCAATTGCCGCAGCGCCACGGAGATCATCGCCATGTCCACCGAGGTAGCCCCGCGCAGTTCCGCGAGTACCGAGCGATAGCGTGACACGGCGTTGGCCTTGTCGTTCAGCCATGCCTCGACCTCGGGTGCAGCGTCGGTTCGACTCCCGGCGCGATGGACCAGCATGGCGGTCATGGCGCGGTGTTCCACGGCGATCTCATCGCGAAGCAGGGCGCGTGCGCTCCGGTTCCAGTGGTTCGATCGGGACAGATCCCGCGCACGTTCGTTGAGCCAGTCGATGTCCAGGACCCGGGCGAGTTCGTACCAGATCTCCGCCGTAAACACCAGACTCGCTCCGGTGGCCCGGGTCGCCTCGGAGATGTCGAGCGCGGAGAATAGGGCGCCCAGGCCGGCGACTCGCCGGGACAGCGGCTCCGGGACGCCGGCTTGCGCCAGGGCGGCCGCGCGCGCCTCCAACCGCTCCTGCGCTTCGCCGCGCAGGAGCCCCTGCAGGGCTCCGGCGACTTCGCTGATGTCCTGAGAAAACTGCCCGATTGCCTTGGTGACGTCCAGTGGCTGTGCGCGATTCAGCAGCAACCACCGCGTGGCGCGATCGAGCAGGCGCCGCGCGTCCGCGATCATGTCCATCTGCGTCACCGCGGCCGGCCGGTCGTCCAGCGCCTCGATGGCGCGCCAGATCTCATCCAGCCCGAAGATCTCCCGACCCGCCCGGTAAGCGCGTGCGATGTCTTCCGCCCCACCCCCGGTTTCCTCCTGCAGGCGGATCCCGAAGGTGCTGCCCATGTGATTGAGCATGTCGTTGGTCAGGGAGGTCGCGATGATCTCGCGTCGCAGCGGATGACGTTCGATCTCTTTGGTGAAACGTGTCTGCAGCACGGGGGGGAAGTAGTTTTGTAGCTCCATGGACAGGCAGGGGTCTTCGCTGACGGCGGATGCCAGCAACTCGTCGTACTGACGGATCTTGCTGTGCGCGAGCAGCGTGGCGATCTCCGGGCGTGTGAGGCCGCGGCCTTCGGCCTGCCGTTCGGTGAGTTCATCGTCACCCGGCAGCGTCTCGAGTCTTCGATCGATACGTTCCTCCTTCTCCAGGACATGAATCAGCCGCATGTGGTCGCTCAGGAAGTAGCCTGCGGCATTCGCTGCGATACTGATCGCCTGGGTCTGCAGATAGTTGTCCCTGAGAACGAGGCGGGCGACATCCTCTGTCATGGATACCAGCAGGTCGTTGCGCTGCTTCCAGGTCAGATCTCCCTCCGATACCACCTTGTTTAGCAGGATCTTGATGTTGACCTCCCGGTCCGAACAATCCACCCCGCCCGAGTTGTCGATGGCGTCGGTATTGATCTTTCCCCCGCCTGCATCGAACTCGATGCGGGCGCGCTGGGTCAGGCCGAGATTGCCGCCCTCGCCGACGACCCGGCAGCGCAGATCGCCGGCGTCGACGCGAACGGCGTCGTTGGCGCGGTCTCCGACCTCGGCATGGGTCTCGCCGCTCGCCTTGACCCAGGTACCGATCCCGCCATTCCACAAGAGGTCGACCGGGGACTTCAGGATCGCCGTGATGAGTTCGTTCGGTGTGAGACGTTCGGCGTCGACACCGAGCGCCGCCCGGGCCTGTTCGGACAGCCTGATGGACTTCGCGCTGCGCGACCATACCCCCCCGCCGGGTGAGATCGGCGCCGGGTCGTAGTCCGACCATGCCGAGCGCGGTAAATGGAATAACCGTGAACGCTCCTCGAATGAGCGCACCGGATCCGGCTCCGGGTCGATAAACACGTGGCGATGGTCGAATGCCGCCACCAGTCTGATCTGCCCCGAAAGCAGCATGCCGTTACCGAAGACGTCACCAGACATGTCACCGATGCCGGCAACGGTGAAGGGGGTCCTCTGGATATCCGTTCCCAGCTCGCGGAAATGGCGCTTGACCGATTCCCAGGCGCCACGCGCGGTAATGCCCATCTTCTTGTGGTCATAGCCGTTCGCACCCCCGGAGGCGAAGGCATCGCCGAGCCAGAAGCCGTATTCGGCGGCGATCTCGTTGGCGATATCGGAAAACGTCGCCGTCCCCTTATCGGCGGCGACGACCAGATACGGGTCATCGTCGTCGTGGCGGACCACACCCGGCGGCGGAAGGACCTTTTTCGTATCGAGGTTATCGGTGAGGTCCAGCAGGCCCCGGATGAAGGTCCGGTAACAGGCCTCGACCTCCTCCTGGATCGCCTCGCGGGTGCCGCCGACAGGAAGCTGCTTGGGGACGAATCCCCCCTTCGCCCCGACCGGTACGATCACCGCATTCTTGACCATCTGTGCCTTCATCAGGCCGAGGACCTCGGTGCGAAAGTCCTCGCGCCGGTCGGACCAGCGAAGTCCGCCGCGGGCCACCCTGCCACCTCGCAGGTGGATGCCCTCGAATCGCGGCGAATAGACGAATATCTCGTACCTCGGCAAGGGCAGGGGCAGCAGCGACAACCGCATCGCATCGACCTTGAACGACAGCCACGGTTTCCGGTTTCCCCTGTCGTCGTTCTGGAACGCGTTGGTGCGGACAATGGCCAGCACCACGTCCAGGAAGCAGCGCAGGATGCGGTCCTCGTCGAGACTCGTGACGGCGTCGATCTCCGACTCGATGTGGGCCCACAGCGTTTCGGGGGCCGTTTCGTCATCTGCGCGGGTTGGATCGAAGCGGCGCCGGAACAGCCCCACGAGTTCGCGCGCGACCGACGGATTGCCGTTGAGTGCCTGTTCCATGTAGACCTGGCTGAAAGGTACGCGGGTCTGGAGCAGGTATTTGCATAGCGCCCTCAGCAGGATGATGTCGCGGGGATGCAGGCGCGCGGTGAGTGTCAACGCATTGAAGGCGTCGTTCTCCAGTTCCCCCCGGCTGACACCGGCAAAGGTTTCCTGGAAGTCGTCCTTAACCGTCAGCACATCGACATCGATGCCACGGGCCGGTGACATGTCGAAGTTGATGATCCAGTAGCCGATCCCGTCCGATGCAGAGAGTTCGTAGGGACGCGCGCCCAGGACCCTCAGACCCATTCGCTCGAGGATCGGCAGCGCGTCGGACAGCGCCAGCGGCCTGTGCCGGCCGAAGACCTTAAAACGCAGCAGGGAGTCCCCGCCCTCCGGGGGGCGGTAGAGATGCATGGCCAGTCGCCCGCCGTCGCGGGTATCCTCGAGATGACGGATGTCCGCCGCGGCGGTCCGGGGGGTGTAGTCGTCGCGGTAGGCGGCCGGAAAGGCCTTGCCCCAGAAGTGATACAGCAGGTTGCCCCCCGCCTCTCCATGGATGGCCTGAAGCTCGATCCTCAGCCGGTCACCCCATGAGAGCATGGACTCGACCATCAAAGACTCGATCTCGTGCGGATCGAAATCCGGGGTATGGTCCGGGTCCGTGCGGATGATGAAGTAGACACGAGCCAGGACCGAATCGCTGAACTGCACGTTGAACTCCGAACTCAGTCCCTGCAGGGCGTCCATGAGGATCTGCTGCATCTGCAGACGCAGCTCGGTGTTGTAACGCTCTCTCGGTGCGTACACCAGTACGCTGACGAACCGCCCGTAGGCGTCGCGCCGGGCGAACACCCTGAGCTGCTGGCGTTCCTCGATGCTGAGGATCCCCAACGCGATCGAGAGCATCTCGTCCTCGGTGGCCTGGAACATCTCGTCGCGTGGCAGGGTGTGCAGGATGTGCTCGAGCGCCTTGCCCGCGTGACTCTGTGCAGACAACGCCGCGCGTTCGATGACGCGCGCCACCTTGCGGCGCAGCAGCGGTATTTCGCCGGGGTGGGTGTCGTAGGCTGCCGAGGAATACAGGCCGTGAAAACGCCACTCGCCGATCACCCGGCCATGGTCGTCGAAGCGTTTGATTCCCAGGTAGTCCAGATGCGCCGGACGATGGACGGTGGAGCGTTTGATCGACTTGATGAGGATCAGCGGGGTGGGGGCCTGGGCCTTCTCCCGCAGTCGTTTCGGCAGCGTACGGGCTTGCCCCGGTTGCCTGCCCCGGAAGACGCCGAGCCCGGACTCCGGTACCTGCCGCAAGGAGGCCTTGCCCTTCTCGCGTACCAGGTCAAAGCAGCGGAAACCGATGTAGGTGAAGTGGTGATCGTCGATCCATCGAAGGAACGCCAGGTCTTCGCGCAGTTCCTCGCGGGAGACCGGCAGCGCGGTCGCTCGCGACTCGATCTCCGAGATGGCGGCCTGCATCCTTTCGCGCATGGCGGACCAGTCCTCGACGACCGCCGTGACGTCATTGAGGACGGCGCCGAGTTCGCGGCGCAGTCTGGCGATCATCGCCTGTTCGGTGATCTGATCGACCTCGAATCGTATCAGCGCCTCGGGGACGACATCACCACCGGTGACCCCCTCCTCGGGAATATCAACGATGCGGTGATGGCGGTCGCGCCGGATATGGACGACGGGGTGAATCACGAGATGGATGGAAAGGTCGTGCCGGATCAGCACGATGCTGAGCGAATCGACCAGGAACGGTATGTCGTCGGTGACAATCTCGATCACCGTATGTGGAGATTGCCAGCCGTTCTCCTCGTGGACCGGGTTGTAGACGCGGATGCCGGCAATACCCGCCTCACGTCGCCAGGCGAGTCGCCAATGGGCCAGGAGGCTGCCATAGAGGTCTTCGGGGGAGATGGCGGCCAGGTCTTGTTCCGAGACGCGCCGGTAGTAGCGCGACGCGAAATGCCTGACCGGCTCCTTGAGGTTCGGGGGGAGACGCTCGGCCAGCATCTTGTCGAGGCGCGCAAGGCGCTCTTCCCTGATGCGCCGTGCCGGCGCCCGCGTCATGATCCCGCCGCAATGCGCGCCATTCCCAGGCGCCTGGTCCCGGTAGATACCGCCTCACGGCGCGTACGGCGTGGCAAGGGGATCTCCGGGGCGATGGTCTAGCGTGTGCGGATGTTCAGATATGACGACTGAAGTGACCATGAGGGACGCCCGACATCAGGCGCCCGAAATCCCTGCCACTGACGTGGACGAGTCCGACGTGATCTCCGCCCTCGAAGTAGACGTCGCGATTCTCTTCGATGGAATCGTCGACGACGACGTCGACCCCGTAGGCCTGGCCGACCGCGGGGATCGCGCCGCACTCGCAGTCGTCGAACAGCAGGTCGAGTTCGCGCTCCGTGGCCAGTCCGAGATTGCGGTTGAGTTGTTTGTGAAGTTTTCCGATCTCCACCCGGTGGGTGGCGGGGATGATGGCCATCACGTACCCGTCCTCGTCTTCCAGCAGCACCGATTTGGCGACCTGGTCGCCTGGGATGTGGGCTGCCCGAGCCGAGTCACCGGCGGTGCGCGTGTAAGGGTGATCCACCAGGTCGTACGAAACCTCTTCTCTGTCCAGGTAATCACGCAGCGTAGTTGCCATCGCCATGACGACGTTCCTCCTACTCAGATGACTGAAACGCTTTCCAGGTGCCACTGAATGGTCTGACGGCTCTGGACCCGGTTCTGCTGTGCCGCGCACGGCAATCGTCCTGATCGCATCGCACCAGCGGTTCCTCTACTGTCTGATGATAGCCCGGAAATCCGCGATCGGATACCAAGTGCGGATGCGTGCGAACAACTCATTGAAACTAAACAGAAAAATATGCGTAAGGTGGGTTCTCCCTGGGAGAGGGGTCAGGACCAGTACTGCTCGGTGGTGATCTGACCGGGTTCCCGGCGCTTGTTCCGCGTGAATCCGCGTTCCTCGAGTACCGCGCTTGTGTCTTTCACCATACCCGGGTTACCGCAGATCATGACATGCGACTCCTTGGGTGTGAGCGGCATCCCGCCGGCGCTGTCGAGGCGCCCGTCGACGATGGCCGCCGGTACGCGGCCCGGCAGGGCGACGTCGGAAGCTTCGCGACTGACAAAGGGGACGTAGGCGAAGCGATCGGGGAACGCATCGGTGAAGGACTGAATGGTATCGCGGTAGGTGAGTTCGGATTCGGTGCGGACCGCGTGGACCAGTACGATCCCGTCAAATCTTTCCCAGGGTTCTTGCGTCTTCAGAATCGACAGAAAGGGTCCCAGCGCGGTTCCGGTCGACAGCATCCACATCCAGCGCGGGTCATCGGGGACATCGGACAGGGTAAAGAACCCGGCGCCCTTCGGCGAGACCCAGATTCGGTCTCCGGCTTCCAGGTTGTAGAGTTGCGGCGACAGGGGCCCGTCCCTGACGATGATCGAGTAGAACTCCAGGGGACGTTCGTCAGGGGCATTGACGAACGAGTAGGGCCGGCCCACGCGCTGTCCTTCGATGTCCAGCGCCAGACGCCCGAACTGCCCTGCGGTAAACCCGGCGATGTCCGCGCTCACCTGGAGCGAATACAGGGTCTCGCTCCAGTGTCGGTTCCCGACCACTTCCCCTTCAACCCATCGACTCATCTGCGATCCTTATTTTACGTTTCAGTACGCCAGTCATACATTCCCCGAACGGGCGTCTGGATTCAACCCTCCGCAATTCGGGTTTCGCGCCGGGCCGCGACGGCGCCCGTCGCGGATCGAAAGACAGTTGAAGGGGGTGGCGACTCTGAATTACAGTCGTTTGCCCATTTGCAAAGCCGTCAGGTGTGCGTCCATGATCCACCCCACCGCGATTGTCGACAGCCGGGCGAAAATCGATGCCGCGGCAGTGATTGGGCCCTATTGCATCGTCGATGGCCCGGTTCGCGTCGGCCCGCGTAACGAGCTTATGGCGCACTGCTATCTGACCGGGAACACGGAGATCGGGGCGGAAAACACCATCGGTCCGCACGCCTGTATCGGTACCGCCCCTCAGAGCATCGGCGAGTTTCCCCTGGATACGGGTGTCGTGATCGGCGAGCGGAACGTGATCCGCGAATTCTCTACCATACACCGCTCGATCACGGCCGGGGCCCCAACGGTACTGGGCGACGAAAATTTTATCATGTCCGGTGGGCACGTCGCCCACGACTGCGCCGTCGGCAGTGGGTGCATCCTGACCAACGGCGCTTTTGTCTCCGGCCACTGCGTCATCGGAGATCGCGTCAACATCTCCTCGCCCGTGGGCGTACATCAGTTCGTCAGGATCGGTCGTCTCGCGATCCTCGGCGCGGGGTCGGGCGTTGGCATGGACGTGCCGCCGTTCATGCTGGTCGAGGGGCGCAACACGGTGCGCGGGCTGAATGTCATCGGTATGCGCCGCGCCGGGATCGACGCCGGGTCCCGGGCCGAGGTCAAGCGTGTCTACAGGGCGATCTATCTGTCCGGGCGAAATATCCGTGAGGCCGCACGGGAACTGGCACGCGAGGAACTGTGCCTGGAGGCACGCGAGATCGTCGACTTCTGTCTGGCGGAGTCCCGCAGGGGCATCATGCCTCACGCCCCTGCGTAATGCGACGCGGTCTGATCCGGGTCAGATCACATTGAAGCTGTTGTCCGAGCCGCTGTCGTTGTCGACCGCGATGCCGGATCCGTCGGGCACGGTGATCGTGTTGTTTCTTCCCGAGATATCGAGATTCTCAACCGTTGTTCCGCTTCTGAAATCGATCCTGTTGCGGTCACCCGAAACCAGCATGTTGCGGATCTCGTTGTTCGCGGCAATGGTGATTCCGTTCTCCGAACCGGACACCGTCAGGTCGTATTGGTCGCCGCGGGTAACGGTCTGGGTCGTGTTGCTCTCGTCAATCAGGACCTTAGGGACGCTGTTATCGATGATCCCTCCGCTGCCGAACAGCCCCATATCGAAGATATTGCCGCCGAACAGACCGTCCTCCAGCGGATTACCCAATCCAGCATCATTCTCGCTGCACCCCGAAGCACCGAGAGCCAGTATCAGCAGGGTCAGGGTCAGTATTCTCATTCAAGCTGTCCGGTAACCGGGTAATCGCCGATCGTGTTTCCAGATCGTCCCGTTGAGATTATATCGTGTCGGGGACGCCGAGTCCGGGAACGGGATTGCGAAGCGCCTGGCCGATTCGTGATGAGAGACCGCAGGCGGACGAAAGTTCCCATCCCGGGCGCGGTCAGGTCTTTGGAGACAGGATAAATATGGCGAGGGCCATGAAGGCGGCGAGCCAGATCAGCATCGAGACGAACAGGGAGAACCTTGCCCTGCGCGTCTCCGCCCAGGTGCGCGGCCGCACGCCGCGCCACATCAGCACCAGGTTGGCAGACAGGTTGACGCATACCACGTTCACCGAGAGCAGCAACGCCGCATTGACCGCGTCACCCCAGCGGCCGATGGCGAGCATCAAGCCGATCGCCACCGTAGGCGGCAGCAGGGCAACGGCCACCATCACGCCGACCAGGGCGCTCCGGGTGCCGCTGGTCAGCGACAGAACCCCGGCCGCGCCGGAGGCCAGGGCCAGCACCATGCTGGCAAGCCCGACCTCGGTCCTCAGTATCAATTCCCTGCTGACGGGCTCCACGGTCCAGAACAGGCCGGTGCCGAAGGAGAGCGCCAGGGCAAGGCCCATGCCAGTCAGGCTCGTGGTCAGCGAGCGGCGGATCAATTCTGTGTCGCCAAGCGTTGTCCCCAGCGCCAGCGCCAGGTTCGGCCCCAGCAGCGGGGCGATGACCATCGCGCCGATGACAACGGCGACGTTGTCTTCGCTCAGTCCGACCGCCGCGACGATGGTCGACAGGACAACGAGCAGCAGGTAGCTGCTGTCGAGCATCGACCCGCGGGAGATATCGTAGTAGAGTTCCTCGCGGCTGATGGTGCTGACTCGCGGCGGTTCCGGCAGGTCCTGGATCGCGGCGCCGGTCTCTCGCTGGGGCAGGGTCGACTCTACCGGGATGATGACGATCCGGTAGTAGTCCGCGCTCTGCAGTACGGACTGCAGGGCGTTCATGACCTTCTGACGCTTGTCGGGACCGACCAGCAGCCGCACGGACCGGTGATGGCCCTCGATATCGGGTCCCCACCAGATGTCGTTGATGGCGTATTGTTCGGCGATCCCGTTGATGGTCGCCTCGTGACCCTTGTCCGCAATCACCTCGATGATTTTCATGCACGCGCCTCAGTTCGCCCGCCGGGAATCCTGCCTGCGTTGCCGTAGCCGGGCGAGAAGTTCCCCCAGGGCCAGCGGGTGCGAGTAGTGGAACCCCTGACCGCGGCGGCAGTTCATCTCCTTCAATCGGGCAATCTGACCCGGCGTCTCGATCCCTTCGGCCACGACATCGAGATTCATAGCCTGTCCCAGCAGGACGATCGCCCGGGCGAGGACCGCCTCCTGGGGATCGGACTCGATGTTTCTCACGAAGGAGCGATCGATCTTCAGCGTCGAGACCGGGAAACGTTGCAGATAGCTAAGCGAACTGAACCCGGTGCCGAAGTCGTCCACCGCGATCGGCAGCCTGAGCGCGTGCAGGGAATCGAGCTGGATCGCGCTCTCGACCATTGTTTTCTCGGTGATCTCGATCTCGAGCAGGTTTGAGGGCAGGTCATTGTGCGTCAGACACCGGTGAATCTGCGACGGCAGATCGGTCAGTCTCAGTTGTACCGCGGAGATGTTGACCGCCATTGAGAACTCCTCGAATCCCGTCGCCCGAATCTCCGCGAGCGCCGCGCATGCCTGATCGATCACGAATCCACCGATCTCCTCGATTTGCCCGGTTTCCTCGGCGACGTTGATGAACTCGGCGGGGGAGACGTCCCCGAGACGGGGGTTGTGCCAGCGAACCAGCGCCTCACAGCCGGTCCACTCACCGCTGTTCAGGAGCACCTGGGGTTGAAAGACCAGCCTCAGCTCCCCGTTTGCGATGGCATGTCGCAGTGCGGATTCCAACTCCATGCGTCTGTGAACCGCGAGGTTCATCTCGCTGGAGTAGAAACTGTGGGTGTTGCGGCCGGCGTCTTTTGCGTCGTAGAGCGCAATATCGGCCGCCTTTAGTAGCCCGCCCGGCGCTTCGCCGTCCATGGGGTAGAGCGCTATGCCAATACTGCAGGTCACCTTCACTTCACCCTTGCCGAACACGAACGGTTCCTGAAACACCGCGTGGATCTTGTGTGCGACATTCTCTGCACTCGCCGCATTGCGGATTCGTGACAGGACGATCAGAAACTCGTCGCCGCCGAGTCTCGCGACCGTGTCCCCGGCGCGCAGTACCGACTTCAGGCGCGAGGCGCACTGCGTCAGCAACGCATCCCCGGTCAAGTGACCGAGACTGTCGTTGATACGCTTGAAGTGGTCGAGATCGAGAAACGCGACCGCCGCAACGCGGTTTTCGCGCCGGGTCACGTCGATCGCCACGCGCAGTCGGTCCATGGCCAGCGCCCGATTGGGCAGGTCGGTCAGGGGATCGTGGTGCGCCTGGCGGATCAGTCGGGACTCGTAGCTGCGCTGCTGCCGCATGGAAAGCTGATAGAACACGATCGAGGCCACCAGGAAGGTGAGGAAAAACGCCGTCGGAATCGCCATTCGCGCGCGATAGCTTGCCGCGATCTCGGCCAGCGGGAGTATCGCTGTGACATAAAGCCCCCAGCGCTTCAGGTGTGTGCTGACGCAAAACCACTCATCCATGGTATAGGCCGCGCCCTGCGAATCTCCCTGAAGGCGGGTCTGTTCGGTAATTCGCTCGAATCGGGAAGCCTCGACCGGATTGTCATAGGTCGCGGCCTCCATGTTTTCCGCCAGCGGTTCGACGAACTGCCAGTACCCGTCCGGGCGCAGGATACGCACCTCCATCTTTCCCGGGGGCGCGATGTCGTTCCAGATCGTGGCGGGGGAAGTGATGTCGACCTCCGCAGCTATGACCAGCTCCGGTGCATCCGTGTCCCCGCCGATCGCAAGCCGGATGGGCATGACCCAGCTGTCCAGCAGCGGCAGGAAGTAGGTGCGCCCGACCGTCAAGCGTCCGGTTTCCAGCGTCTCGAGAAAACTGGCCGAGGTTTTTGGTTCATGCAACAGGTTGGGAAGCACGGTCTCGCAGTCGATGCCGGAGACGAGCACGAGTTGGCCGTCGGGCTTGGCCAGTATGAATCCGGCCAGGGCGGGATTTAGCTCGACCAGACCGTCTATCAGAGGCCTGGCGAGCTCACGGTGACTGACGGCGCCCGTTTCGACGAGCCGGTCTCCCAGGATGTGAAGAACGGTCTGGTAGTTATTGAAGATTTCATCGGTTGTCTGGGTGACCAACCGGTTAAGAAACTGCAGTTCCGCTTCCGTGTCGCGCTCTATCGCCCTCCATTCATTGACGGCGTAAAGGACGAATCCGACGAGTGTCCCTACGACGATGAAGTCGAACAGTAGCTTCAGCGGAGAGTGGTTTCTGCGTGAATCGGATGTCCTTGTCATGACCGTCCCGCTATTGGGCGTTGAAGTGTGCCGACAACGGAAGCCACACGCTACGATATGTTATCGCCAGCCTTGAGTGTAGTGCGAGTTTGGTCAAGGGTCCCTCGAGAAATCGCCGGGGTTCTTTGCGCCGAATGCCGCCGACATGAGGGCTTGCGTGTATGCCCGAGTGGGTTGGTCGAAGATCCGGTCCGCGGGACCCTGCTCCACCACGCGCCCGTCCTTCATCACCACGACCTCGTCACTCAGCGCCCTGACCACCCTCAAGTCGTGGCTGATGAACAGATAGGCCAGCCGGTGGCGGAGCTGCAGATCGCGCAGCAGGTCCACGATCTGGGCCTGCACCGAAACGTCCAGCGCGGATGTGGGCTCGTCGAGTACCACGAACCGCGGTTTCAACACCATCGCGCGCGCGATGGCAATACGCTGGCGCTGGCCGCCCGAGAACTCGTGGGGGTAACGGTGGCGGCTGTCCGGGTCAAGCCCCACCTCCTCCAGAGCCTGGCAGACCAGTGCATCGCGGGATTGCCGGGTAGACGCCAGTCCGTGCAGATCGATCCCCTCGGCGATGATCTGGGCAATCGACATCCTCGGGCTGAGACTGCCATAGGGGTCCTGGAAGACGATCTGCATCTGCCGGCGCATCGGCCGCAGCGCGCCGAACTTCATCCCCTGGATGTCCGTTCCCAGAAACCGGATCCGGCCGCGACTCGAACACAGCCGCAGCAATGCGAGGCCGAGCGTGGTCTTGCCTGAGCCGCTCTCGCCGACGACCCCCACCGTGTGTCCTTCCCGCACATTCAGGGTGATCTCATCCACCGCCTTGATATGATCCACCGTGCGTCGCAGAATGCCCTTCCTGACGGGGAACCAGACCCGCAGGTTCTTCGCCGCCATGGCCACCTGTGCATCCGGGGCGGCCTCTACCGGATGGCCACCAGGTTCAGCGTCCAGCAGTTGCCGCGTGTACGCGTGCGCCGGCCGTTCGAAGACGTCCCCGACGGTACCCTCCTCGACCACGACACCGGATTGCATGACGTAGACCCGTTCGGCGAGTCGGCGCACGATCCCGAGGTCGTGGGTGATGAACAGCATGGCCATGCCGGTCTCGCGCTGCAGGTCCTTCAGCAGGTCCAGGATCTGGGCCTGCACGGTGACGTCCAGTGCGGTGGTCGGCTCGTCGGCGATGAGCAGTTCGGGATCGTTGGCCAGCGCCATGGCGATCATGACGCGCTGCCGCTGCCCGCCGGATAGCTGGTGGGGATAAGCGCCCAGACGGTGCGCGGCATCGGGAATCCCGACCTTGCCGAGCAGCGCGACGATGCGGTCCCTCGCCTCGGCGCCGGCGATCCCCCGGTGGATCGACAGCATCTCGCCGATCTGCTTCTCGATCGTGTGCAGGGGATTCAGAGACGACATCGGCTCCTGGAAGATCATCCCGATTCGCCCGCCCCGGATCTCGCGGATCGTCTTGTCGTCGGCCTCGAGCATTGCCGCGCCGTCGAAGCGAATGCCGCCGGCGGGGTGGTGGGCCGGCGGGCAAGGCAGCAGCCGCGGTACGGACAGAGCCGTCACCGATTTGCCGGATCCACTCTCGCCGACCAGGGCGACGATTTCTCCCCTGCCGATGTCCAGATCGACGCCGCGCACTGCCCGGACCGCGTCCTTGCCGGAGCCGAAGGTGACCTCCAGGCCACGGATCTCGAGCAAGGGTTGGGGACTCATTGCGCCGCGAGCGTCTTGCGCGGGTCGAACGCGTCGCGGACCGCTTCGCCGATGAAAATCAACAGACTCAGCATCATGGCCAGCACGCTGAACGCTGTAATGCCGAGCCAGGGCGCCTGCAGGTTCGCCTTGCCCTGGGCGAGCAGTTCGCCCAGGGAGGGTGATCCAGGCGGCAGTCCGAATCCCAGGAAGTCCAGCGAGGTCAGCGTCGTGATCGAACCGTTCAGGATGAAGGGCAGGAAGGTCAGGGTCGCCACCATCGCGTTCGGCAGCAGGTGACGCAGCATCAGGGTGAGATGCCCGACGCCGAGTGCGCGTGCCGCCAGGACGTATTCGAAGTTTCTCGCCCGCAGGAACTCCGCGCGCACCACGCCGACCAGCGCGGTCCACGAAAACAGCAGCATGAGACCCAGGAGCCACCAGAAGTTGGGCTCCACGACGCTGGCCAGGATGATCAGGAGAAACAGCGTCGGGAGCCCGGACCAGATCTCGATGAAGCGCTGGAACAGCAGGTCCGTCCAGCCGCCGAAGTAGCCCTGTACGGCGCCCGCGATCACGCCGATCACCGAGCTGAACAGGGTGAGCGCGAGCCCGAACAGGACCGAGATGCGAAAGCCGTAGATTACGCGGGCGAGGACGTCCCTGCCCTGATCGTCGGTCCCCAGCAGGTTCTCTCCATTCGGGGGAGATAGCGACGGGCGGTTCAGATTGATGGTATCGTAGCTGTACCGGATTGGTGGCCAGAGCATCCAGCCCTTCGCGTCGATTAGGTCTTTGACATAGGGGTCGCGGTAGTCGGTCTCGGTCTCGAAATCGCCGCCGAAGGTGGTTTCGGGATAGGCATGGATCAAGGGGAAATAGAGTTCGCCGTCGAAGGAGACGAGCAGGGGCTTGTCGTTGGCGACGACCTCGGCGAAGAGCGTCGTGACGAACAGCAGACCGAACAGCCAGAGGGAGATGTAGCCGCGACGGTTGCTGCGGAAATTATGCAGCCTTCGCTGGTTCAATGGGCTGAGATGCGGCACTACACTTCCCGCGTCTCGAAGTCGATCCTGGGATCGATGACAACGTACATGAGGTCGCCTAGAAGATTCAGGAGCAGACCCAGGAGCGTGAATATATACAAGGTGCCGAAAAGCACCGGATAATCGCGGTTGATCGCGGAGTTGAAACCGAGCAGGCCCAGACCGTCCAGGGAGAAGATCACTTCGATCAGCAGCGAACTGGTGAACAGCACGCCGACGAAGGCGCCGGGAAAGCCGGCGACGACGATCAGCATGGCATTGCGGAAGACGTGACCGAACAGCACGCGTCGTTCCGTGCCGCCCTTGGCGCGGGCGGTGACGACGTACTGTTTGTTGATCTCGTCCAGAAAGGAGTTCTTGGTCAGCATGGTCAGGCTCGCGAATCCCCCGATGACCATGGCCGCGACGGGTAGCGTGATGTGCCAGAAGTAGTCCAGGATCCGGCGTGGCCAGCTGAGCGCCTCCCAGTTCTCCGAGACGAGCCCGCGCAGGGGAAACCAGTCGAGGTAGCTGCCACCGGCGAAAACCACGATCAGCAGGACCGCGAAAAGGAACCCGGGTATTGCGTAGCCGATAATCACCAACGTGCTGGTCCAGACATCGTAGGTCGACCCGTCGCGTACGGCCTTCGAAATGCCCAGCGGGATCGAGATCAGATAGACCAGCAGGGTCGTCCACAGGCCCAGGGAGATCGACACCGGCATCTTCTCGATCACCAGACCGATGACCGAGCGGTCGCTGTAGAAGCTGTCGCCGAAGTCGAATCGTGCGTAGTTGCCGATCATCGTCAGCAGGCGTTCGTGCGCCGGCTTGTCGAAGCCGTACAGTCGCTCGATATCCGCGATCAGTTCGGGATCCAGACCCCTGGAACCGCGGTATGTCTCCGATCCCGTGGCGGATGCGGCCATTCCGCTCGCCCCCCCCGTCTCGCTGCCGGTCCCGCCGCCGAGCCGGGCCGTGGCCTCCACGCCGTGGCCCTTGAGCTGGGCGATCATACGCTCGACCGGCCCCCCCGGGGCCGCCTGGACGATGACGAAGTTGATCACCATGATCCCCAGCAATGTGGGGACGATGAGCAACAGGCGCCGGATGATATAGGCGGTCATGCGATGCGCGGGTCAGGGTCTTGTTCGACCGGACTTCCCGGCAAGCGCCCGGTCCTTCTCGGGGTCCACCCACCAGGTATCGAATCCCAGCGCGTAGGGAGGGGAGGTGGCCGGGCGGGAGAAACGGTCCCGATAGGCCACGCGGAAGCTGCGCAGGTGCCAGTGAGGAACCACGTAGTGTCCGGCGAGAAGCACTCGGTCCAGCGCCCGCGTTTGGTCGACCAGGCTCTGGCGGTCCGGTGCATTGATGACCGCCTCGACCAGTTCGTCCACCACGGGATCCCTGACCCCGGCGAGGTTGCGGCTGCCCGGCTCGGTCGCCTTTTCCGACGTCCAGAAATCCCGCTGCTCGTTGCCGGGCGACAGCGATTGCGGGAACGTCGCCACCACCATGTCGAAGTCGAAGGTGTCCAGGCGCTTCTGGTACTGGGCGCTGTCCACGGTGCGGACCCGCATGTCGATGCCCAGGCGCTTCAGGTTGCGCCCGTAGGGCAGCGACACGCGCTCGAAGGCGGGGCTGACCAGCATGAGTTCGAACTCAAATGGCTTTCCGGTGGACCCATTGACGAGCCTGCCGTCCCTCACGACCCATCCGGCGGACTTCAGCAGTTTCGCGGCCTTGCGGAGGTTGGCGCGCGCGTTGCCGGAACCGTCGGTAACGGGGGGCTGCGGGTTGCCCGCGAAGACCGCGTCCGGGATCTTGCCCCGAAAGGGCTCTAGGATCCGGAGTTCCGCCTCCGTTGGCGATCCCTGCGAGGCGAGCTCGGAATTCGAGAAGTAGCTCTTCGTCCGGTCGTATGCTCCGTAGAACAGGTTCTCGTTGGTCCATTCGAAGTCGAAGGCCAGGGTCAGTGCCTCGCGCACGCGGGGGTCCGCGAACAGCTCGTTCCGCGTGTTGAAGACGAAGCCCTGCATGCCGGTCGGTTGCTGGTTCGGAATGTTCTCCTTGACGATGACGCCTGAGCGCAGCGCCGGACCGTCGTAACCCGTCGCCCAGTCTTTCGACACGTTCTCCAGGCGGAAGTCGTACTCCCCGGCCTTGAAGGCCTCCAGCGCGACGGTCCCGTCGCGATAGTAGTCGTAGCGAATCCGGTCGAAATTGTGTCTGCCCCGGTTGACCGGCAGGTCTGCGCCCCAGTAGTCCGGGTTTCTTCGGTAGGTGATCGAACGTCCGGGGTCGACGGACTCCACCGTATAGGGTCCGCTGCCCAGCGGCGCCTCCAGGGTGGTCTTCTGAAAGTCCCGGTCTTTCCAGTAGGCGCGGGACAGCACGGGCATCTGGCCGACGATCAGGGGCAGTTCGCGGTTGTCGTTCGAACTGAATCGGAAGGTGACCTTGCGATCCCCGGTCTTCTCCGCCCGTTCGACATTCGCGTAGTAGGAGCGGTAGAAGGGATGCCCCTGGGTCTTCAGGGTTTCGAAGGTGAAGATGACGTCCTCGACGGCAACCGGGCTGCCGTCGTGAAATCGCGCCTCGGGCCGCAGCGCAAACGTAACGGCGGAATTGTCCGGTGCAAGTTCGATGGACTCGGCCAGCAGGCCGTATTCGGTGAACGCCTCGTCGGCGGCATGCTCGGTGAGGGTATCGAACAAGCCGTTCAGACCCGCGGCCGGGACACCCTTGAGCGTGTAGGGATTGAGGGTATCGAAGGTTCCGATGGAATGGAGCCTGACGTCACCTCCCTTGACCGCCTCGGGATCGGCGTAGTCGAAGTGCTGGAAGTCCGGCCCGTACTTCGGGTCGCCGTGCAGCGATATCGCATGGCTCCCCGCCGCCTGCGAGGGGCCGGGCAGGCCCGACAATAGGGTCGCGATCAGGGTAAAAGTCGAGAGTCGGAGACGGTGGCTGCGATGGGGCATGCGGTTATCCGTTCGATGTGTCCACGCACGCGTCGGTTCACCCGTCGATCAGGCCATAGGGACGACAATCCGGCGGATGACATGAGTGCCGCGGAGTGTGGGGAGACAGAATCACCGATCGGGATTGCCTGTGCCTTCGTGGCGGTAAAGGCCACTCTAAAGACTACGGGCCGCGATCGGATCGCGGATTGATTCTAACCGTATCGTGCCTGGAGTGTCATCGGTTCAGCGGCCGCCGTTGATGGCGATTTTCGCGGAAAAAGAAAGCTGGTGAGAGGCGATTCCAGGTCCCGGCGTCCCACGCGAACGCGGCCTGGGTCTGGCCGAGTCAGGGATGGACCTGATAGAGATAGACGATGGGGTCGACCCATTACCCTCGTCGGGGTCCAGGCCCCACTGGTTGAACACTCATCGCAGTCCGATTCCGTTTCTATGACCGAAAAAACGGGGCTGATCTTGCGAACAGCCCCGTTTCCTCGTCCCTGACTCATCTATCCGTGACAAAATCCCCGGAAAGATCGTCCCTGAACCAATGTCCGGTCGTTACGACCGGGAAGGCGGTGCGATCGGAACTTACTGCGCCTCGGCGGGAGCCTGGGGGGCGACGGGGGCAACCGGAGCCGCATAGGGAGCCGCGTAAGGCGCATAGTCGTAGCCGCCGTAGTAAGGGTAGCCATAGTAGGGAACGCCGTGGCCGTAGCCCCTACGACGATGATTAATAATATAAGAATATATTATATGATTATTATAATAATTGATACTACTATTTTCGACAAATACGACCCTTCGTCGGATTGTCCGGCGATGGACGAGGTTATACCGTGTCGATATCGGTCGGCGGGCTCGTAACCTTTGTCGGTCAGACGGGGTGTGACGTGTTGGCCTTGCCCGGGTCCGGCCCGAGCCGTTCCAGCAGTTCTGCCAGGGTTGAGATCGGGGGTGAACAGGTAGTACCGGTGCAGTGATAGGCGACGATTTCACCGCGTGGCGACTTGGTCGCCACGGACCTCGGGAGGCCGGCGACCCCTTCCGGTATCGAAAGCACCAGGCAGTCCGGGATGTAGATTTCCGCCAGGCTCGTTTCCCACGCAGTCATTCCCCGGGGATTGCCGCGCAGGATGACGATCCCAGGCGGTGTCGAGAGCTCATGCGCGGCGATCAGCATCCATGCGTGCGCATGCGGGGCGGAGGCGATGCGGGTACCGGCGAATGCCAGGGATCGTTCGGCGGCTGAGATATACCGCGTCTCGCCGAGGAGCAGCCCCAAACGGTTCAGGGCAAGGGCCGCGATCGCGTTTCCCGCGGGCGTCGACTCGTCCATCAGCGGTTTGGGTCGCTGCAGCAGGGATTCGTGATCGTCCGAGGTGAAGAAGAACCCGCCGGACTCGCGGTCCTCAAAGTGTTCCAGCAGGACCTCCGCCAGGCCGATCGCGAATTCGAGATATTCGGTGCGCCACTGCAGTTGCAGCGACTCAAGCAAGGCGTCGATTAGAAAGGCGTGGTCGTCGAGATAGGCGTTCAGATGCGCCCGTCCGTCCTTGCAGGTGGTGAGCAACCTGCCGTCTCGCCAGAGCGTGGTCCGGACGAACTCCAGCGCGTGCCACGCAGAGTCGGCAAAGCCGGGGTTTCCCAGGCGGCGTGCTGCGATGGCCATACCCCGGATCATCAGGGCGTTCCAGCTCGTCAGGATCTTGTCATCGCGCCCGGGCCTGACCCGCCGCTCCCGCTCGGTGAGCATCGTGGCACGTACCGAGTCCAGATCCGCTGTGACCTGTTCGACGGATTGTCCAGTCTCCCCTGACAGGCGGGCAAGATCCGCGTGAACATGCAGGTGCCAGTGGCCCTCGAAGTTAGGCGCCCGGTCGAGGCCGAAGCGTTGGGCGAACAGTGGGTAAAGGTCTCCGGCGATCTCCCGGACTTGGTCCCGGTCCCAGACGTAGTATTTGCCCTCCTCGCCCTCGGAGTCGGCGTCGAAACTGGAGTAATACCCCCCTTCGGGGGATTGCATCTCCCTAATGGTGAATGCCGCGGTCTCCTCCGCGGTGCGCCGAAACAGGGGATCGCCAGTGGCCGCGAATGCCTCGGCGTATAGCGCCAAAAGTTGCCCGTTGTCGTAGAGCATCTTCTCGAAATGCGGGATCATCCACAGATCGTCGACCGAATAGCGGCAGAAACCGCCGCCGAGGTGGTCGTAGATGCCCCCTTGCGCCATCTTGGTCAGTGTAAACGTCGCCATCTCGAGAGCGCGTTCGTCACGATCCTCGTCGCCGCGGCGCTCGTTCCAGTAGCGCATCAGAAATTCAATGTTGCCCGGGTGCGGGAACTTCGGTGCGTGGCCGAAACCGCCCTCCGAATTGTCGAAGCTCGCCTCCATCTGCCGGCGGGCGGCAGTCGCGGCGTCGGCTGGTTGCATCCTACCGATACCCCCGGAGTCCAGTTCCGAAAGCGCATCGACCACGCGCGGGTTCTGGCGCCGGATGTCGTCGCGGTGCTCG